>JANNBP010000378.1:0-21553 GCA_031385555.1 Deltaproteobacteria bacterium
AGTACCAGGCGATGAACAGCTCGGTCGCGTAGGCGAGACCGACCATCATGCCGGTTCCGAGCATGATCTTGCACATCGCCTCGATGTGCGACTCCTTGATGATGTGCTTGAGGTTGAACAGATGCCGCAGCGGCAGCATCAGCGTCAGCACCATCGCGAAGCCGGAGAAGATCGCGCCCGCGACGAAGTACGGCGGAAAGATCGTGGTGTGCCAGCCCGGCAACTGGGAGGTCGCGAAGTCGAACGACACGACCGAGTGCACCGAGAACACCAGCGGCGTGGCGAGACCCGCGAGGATCAAGTACGCGCGCTCGTAGCGGTGCCAGTTGCGAGCCGAGCCACGCCAGCCGAGCGACAGCATGCCGTAAATGACCGCCTTGAGCGTCTGGCCCTTCGCGGCGCAGCGATCGCGGAAGGTGGCGAGGTCGGGGACGAGGCCCATGTACCAGAACAGGATCGACGTCGTCGCGTACGTCGAGACGGCGAACACGTCCCACATCAGCGGCGAGCGGAACTGCGGCCACATGCCCATGTCGTTCGGGTGAGGAATCATCCACCACGCGAACCACGGCCGGCCGGTGTGCAGCAGCGGGAACAGACCCGCGCACATCACGGCGAAGATCGTCATCGCCTCGGCTGCGCGGTTGATCGACACGCGCCAGCTCTGACGAGTCAGATAGAGGACGGCGGAGATCAGCGTGCCGGCGTGACCGATACCGATCCACCAGACGAAGTTCGTGATGTCCCACGCCCAGCCGACGGTGTTGGAGTTACCCCACACACCGATGCCGGTCGTGACCAGCACGTAGATGGAGTAGACGCCGATCAACAGGAGGATCGACGAGACGCCGAGTGCGGCGAGCCAGAGCTTGTGCGGCTTCGGCGCTTCGGCGACCCACGCGACATCGCGCGTCACCGCTCGGAACGCTTCGCGTGCCTTGCCCGGCTCGTCGATCGAGGAGCCCGTGCTGTGTGCTTCTTCACTCATGATCAGTGCGCTCCCTTCTCTTCAGAAGCGGCCTTCGCGGGGGCGAGCTGAGCCAGCTTGGGATGCGCGTTCGTGACGCGCGCCAGGTACTTGTTGCGCGGCTTGGTATAGACCTCGGGGAGCAGGTCGTAGTGGCGCTGGTCGGCGTGCAGCCGCGACACGCGCGAGCTCGGATCCGACAGATCGCCGAACACGATGGCTTCGGTCGGGCAGGCCTGCTGGCACGCCGTCACGACCTCGCCATCCGGTAGCGGTGCGTCGACCTCGCCCGGGCGCTCGCTGCGGCGAACTGCCTTCGCGTGGATCTTCGCGTTCTGGATCCGCTGCACGCAGAACGTGCTCTTCTCCATCACGCCGCGCATGCGGACCGTGACCTCGGGGTTGAACAACAAGCGTCGCAGCTTGTTGCGGGCCTCGCGCCACTCCTGGTTCCAGTCGAGGAAGTTGAAGCGGCGAACCTTGTACGGGCAGTTGTTCGCGCAGTACCGAGTACCGATGCAGCGGTTGTACGCCTGATCGTTGAGACCTTCGTCCGAGTGGACCGTGGCGCCGACCGGGCAGACCTGCTCGCACGGCGCGTTCTCGCACTGCTGGCAGGTCAGCGGCTGGTGATAGACGACTGGCTCTTCCGGGGTGCCGCCAAAATAGCGGTCGATCCGGATCCAGTGCATCTCGCGGTTGTTCATCACCTCTTTGCGACCGACGACCGGAACGTTGTTCTCGTTCTGGCAGGCGACCATGCACGAGTTGCAACCCGTGCACGTCGACAGATCGATCGCCATCGCCCAGCGGTGACCCTTGTACTCGTGCTCGCGGAACAGCGAGAGGCCGCGGGTCTTGCCCTCTTCGTTGACCTTCTCGTCGTTCCAGTAGCTCGGATCTTCCTCGTGTGCCGTCCAGGTCTTGTCGCGCGCGAGCTCCGCGGCGGTGACTTCGCGGACGAGCTCCGGGAGCCGCTTCTGCAGACCGTCGGTGTTGACCGACGGCATCAGCCCGGTGCGGATGTCCCAGTGCTCCTGCGTGCTGGCGAGCTCGTACTTGCCGCCGGCCGAGACCGACGACGCCGTGGCGATGTCGAAGCCGGTCGAGAGCCGGACCTTGTACGTGTTCCAACCGGGGGTGCGGCTCGCGCCTTCACCTCCACCGACGCGACCGGCTGCGGTGCGACCGCCGCCGAGCACGAGGCCGATCGACTGACGCGCATGACCGGGGATCACGTAGCAGGCGATCTCGACCTCTCGATCGCCGACCTTGATGGTGATCATCTGGTCGTTCGAGATGCCGAGCGCCTTCGCGGTGGCGGGACCGACCAGGGCGTAGTTGTCCCAGACAACCTTGGTCATGAAGTCCGGCGTCTCTTGCAGCCACGCGTTGTTCGCGAAGCGGCCGTCGTAGCTGAACGATGACTGCAGGAAGGTGACCTCGATCTCCTTGGGATCGGAGCCACCGCGCTGCACGGCGGTCAGGGTCGCCGGCGGCAACGCGCCGACGTCGTACTTCTTCTCCTCGGTCGGTGGCACCTTCGGGATGAAGCCGTCGTGAACGTGCTGCTTCCAGTTGGTGGCGCCGAGCCGCCCGACGACCGTGCTGATCAGATCCTCGGTTGGCGCATTCTGCGAGAGTGGACCCTGCGGACCCTGGATCGTGGCACCGAGCAACGCGAGCATCTGGAGGTTCGAGATCGAGCCGTAGATCGGCGCGATCAGGGGCTGCGCGATCGTGATCGTGCCGTCCCACGTGCGGCAATCGCCCCACGCCTCGAGGAAGTGCGCCTTCGGCACGTGCCAGGTGGTCTTCTGCGAGGTCTCGTCGATGTACTCGCTGAGGTGCACCGAGGTGCGGACCTTGCCGAGCGAGCCAGCGAAGTCGAGATCCGTCGGCGCGTCGTAGACCGGGTTGCCGCCGAGGATGATCAACGCGTCGACGCGACCCGCCTGCATGTCGCGAGCGAGTGCGGTGATCGACGCGAGGTGGCTCGGGCGATCGAGATCCGGATCCTCGACGTAGTCGAGCGTCTCACCGACGGCGCCCAGCTTGCCGTTGATCCGGGCGACGAGCGCGTGGACCTCGGGCGGCTGCCGGCGACCGGCGATGACGACGGCGCGGCCCTTGTTCGCGAGGAGCTCCTCGACGAGGACCTCGACGAACTTCTTGACGCGCGCTTCCTTGAGGAAGCCGGCATCGACGACGCTACCGCCGCCGAGCGCGGCGTCGAGCGCCATCGCAAACGGCAGCCCGTGATCCGAGCGCAGGGCGAGCCGGTGATCGGCCATGCCACCGGTGTGCGAGAGCACGCTCTCGACCGTCCACAGGCGGTTCATCTTGCCGAGGCCGAGCGTGCCGCCGAGGCGACGGCTCCGCGCGAAGTCTCGGCTGTACTTCATCGATGCCGGGTGCTCGGCGAAGATGTCGCAATCGAGCGTGACGATCGTCTCGGCGCGATCGAGCTTCGCGACCGGGCGCAGCGAGCGACCGAACGCCTGCTTGGTGCCGACGCGTTCGTTGTCCCACGACAGCGCCTCGTACTCGTGCCAGCCGTAGCCCTTGCCGACGAGATCCTTCTGGAGCTCGCGCATGGTGGGCGACGACGTGGCCTCGGAGAGGATGCGAACGCTACTCGGCGTCAACTTGACGATGTCGGCGAGCGCGGCCTTGACGGCATCGATCGTGGAGCCGCCACCCTTGTTCTGCGGCCCGGTCGAACGATCCGGATCGTAGAGGTGGAGGATCGAGGCGGCGACGAACGGATCGACGCCGGCGTGACGGGTGGGCGTGCTGCTCGTCGACGGCACGATCGAGCCGCTCGCGAACGGGTGCTCGGTGTTGCCGTTGAGCTGGATCGGGCGACCCTCGAACGACGTGGCGAGCAAGGCATGCCCGACGCCGGCGAAGTCATACGCGGTGGCGTAAACCTGGCTCTGACCCGGCACCTGGTGCTCGGGGCGGCGCGCCAGGGGCACGATCTCTTCCTTCTCGTACCGGCAGGCACCGACGCCGGCGAGCGCCATCGAGGCACCCATCAGCTGCATGAAGCTGCGGCGCTGCATCGGGTCGAACACCTGCGGAACCGGAGGCAGCTCGTTCCCGCTCGTATCGAGCGTGACCTTGCCCTCCATCTCGCGCAGTGACTTCCAGAAGCCGTGGACGATGGCCTTGGGGGCCTCCTCCGTCACGGGGGTTTCAGTGTTGTACGCGCGCTCGTAGTTGTCGCCGTGCTCGGCGTGCGCGTGGTCGTGATCGTGATGCTCGTGTTCTTCTGCGGACATCGTCAAGCTCCTCAGCGATGGCAGGTCGAGCAGTTGATGGGTGGGCGCACGTTCTTTTCCTTCACCAAACGCTCGCCTTCACCCTCGGGGGCCTCGTAGCCCATCGTGGTGAGTTGGTCGGCCGGGCGGATGTGCTTCGCGGGATTCCTGTGGCAGTTCAGGCACCACTCCATCGTCAGCGGCATGGCCTGATAGACCTTGACCATCTGATCGACGCGGCCGTGACACGTCTCGCAACCAACGGTCGCGTTCGTGTGCGCCTCGTGGTTGAAGTAGACGTAGTCGGGCACGTCGTGGACGCGCACCCACTTGACGGCGATGTCTTCGCCGTAGGCCGCGCGCACCGGATAGAGAAGTTCGGAGTCCTTCTTCACAACGGTGTGGCAGTTCATGCAGGTCGCGGACGGCGGGATGGCTGCCTCACCGGCCCGTTCCACGGTGGTGTGGCAATACCGGCAATCCATCCCGAGCTCGCCGGCGTGCAGCGCGTGGCTGTACGGGACTGGCTGATCGGGTTGGTACCCGATGCGAATTGCTTCGGGCGTGACGCCGTACGCGACGAGCGCGACGAGGTAGACCGGGGCTCCCAGGACCAACAGGTTGATCCACTTCTTGAGAGTCTCGGTCCATTCAGGAAATGTAAAACGCGGCATAGGTGTCCTGCGCTAATCACGTGGACTGACGTCCCTCTTGCACCACGTTCCAACGTCATTGCGCAAGGTTGCGTGGTGCGAAGTTGGCGCGGCGAGAAGTCGCGCCTGCGGATACGTCGTCGAAGGTTCGGATGCCTTTATCGCAGTTGTCGTCGAGAAAACCGCTGCGGCATGACGCCCTGCGCGGCCGCGCCACAGGCCTCGGCCGATCGCCGCGACATCGTGCCGCACGGGCCGGGGAATTGAAGAACGATCAGTCCAGCTCCTAGCGATCGGGACAACCGTCATCGTCCTGGCGACCGTTCTTGGTCTCCGGCTCGTTGGGACACTGGTCGGATGGATCCGGGATCCCGTCCTGATCGTTGTCGGGATCCGGGCAGCCGTCCTCGTCCTGGAAGCCGTCCTTGTCCTCCCGGTCGTTCGGGCACAGGTCGTCGAGATCCAGGATGCCATCCTGGTCGTTGTCGGGATCCGGGCAGCCATCGCCGTCGTCCTGCTGATCGAAGTCCTCGGGGTCATCCGGGCACTTATCGATGTGGTCCGCGAGCCCATCGCCATCGCGATCGTCGCCGCCCCCCGCCTCCGGGCAGCCATCGTCATCGGCGTCGCCGTCGCGGTCCTCGGGGACGTTGGGGCACTTGTCGGCGCGATCGACGATGCCGTCGCGATCGTTATCCGGCTCGGGGCAGCCGTCGGCGTCCTCGAACTGGTCGTCGTCCTCGGCGGAGTCGGGACATTGATCGACGTCGTCGCGCAGGCCATCGCCGTCGCGATCCGCCTGCTGCCCGAGGACGTCGAGCGACGTCGTGTTCGTGGTTGGCTTCGTCGCCGGCGGACCGCAGGCGATCAGCAACACACCGAACAGCAGGCTTCGCACGCGCGAACGCTACCACTACGGCTCTTTGCGCGCGTCGATGTCGATCTGGAGCTTGCGCAGCGCCTGCTGCGTCTCGGTGCGGGTCGCGGCCGTCGTGATCGCGTCGTTGATCCTGATGTGGCGGAACCGCGGCCACAGATCGATCGTCGCGTCGCTGCCCTTCGCTTGGTGGAGGTGACCGAGCGAGCGACCGACCGAGCCATAAAGTGCGGCGACGATCGAGGCCGTCGGCGTCTCGGTCGGAGTCTCTTGCACGCTGCGCGGCGCCTGCGTGGTGACGCGCGGCTTGACCACGGCGATCGTCGCCGTCGCCGGTGCAGGCGCGATCGGTGCATGTGCGATCGGTGCGGGAGGCGGCGCGGGCTCGGAGACGTGCGTGCGCACGGGCGGCGCGTGAAGGGAGGGCTCCGGGTCGGGGGCGGTCTCGCCGATCACCTGCATGTCGCGCGTGCGCGTCATCACGACGGCGACCATGATGCCCGCGACCAGGACCGCGAGCGCTCCGATCCACGCGGCGCGATACCGGCGGATCGGCGGCAGCTTGTCGGTCGGGATCGTCCTGGTCGACGTCGGGATGATCGGCTCGAGCGTCGACGGCTGCCGCGTGCGGACACGCGCGATCGTCGCCATCGCCATCACGTTGCGCGTGATCGGCTCGACCTCCGGCAGATCGTCGTCGTCGATCCCGAGCGCGTAGGCGGCGGCTTCGCGATCGTTCGAGATCAGATCCAGCACCGCGCGCGCGGCCTTTGCCGTCGCGAAGCGGAGCTCGCGCTCGCGCGACATCAACTTGCGGGTGAACGCCTCCAGTAGCGGATCGATGTCGACGGCTGGTGCGCGCTCCGCCATCGCCGGCGGGTCGTACATCAAGTTGCTGCGCGCGACGTCGACGCCATCGCCGTCGAACGGCATCTTGCCGGTGAGCATCTCGTAGAGGATCACGCCGAGCGCGAACAGATCGATCCGGTGATCGACCTCCTCCCCCGACGCGTGCTCGGGAGCCATGTAGTGCGGCGTGCCGAGCACGATGCCCTCGGTGGTCAGCCGCTCGCGTTCCGCGCTGCGATCGCGCAGCACCGCGATGCCGAAGTCGATGATCCGCAGCGTCTGGGCGCCGCTGCGATCGGTCTCGACGATCACGTTGTCGGGCTTGAAGTCGCGATGGATGAGCCCGGCGTCGTGCGCGTGCTGCAGTCCATCGCAGAGCTGCTTCGCGTACTCGAGCACGCGCGCCGGCGACAGCGGTGCCTCGTGCACCACCGCCGAGAGCGGGTGGCCCTCGGCGAGCTCCATCACCAGGAACACGAGGTCGTCGGTCTCGCCGATGTCGACGACACCGACCACGTTGCGATGGCGCAGCGCCGACGCGGTCTCGGCCTCGCGCTGGAAGCGCTTTCGCTGCTTCGAATTCGAAGTCAGGTGCGGGTGGAGGACCTTGATCGCGAACGGCCGCGCCAGCTTCGTGTGACGGGCTCGGTAGACGATCCCCATCGCGCCGCTGCCGAGGCGCTCCTCGATCCGATAGCGCCCCGCGAGGGTCTGGCCGAGCTGCAAGTCCACGGTCGCCAAGATAGTCCGCAACGACGAGACGCGCCCGCAAGCCCTCGGTTAGATGAGGGTACGGCTCGGGTACGGTTTCACGCGGGTTTCGAGAACATGCATGCAGGTTCAGGCGTTTGCTTCAGCGGTGCGACGTTGCCTCTCGATCGCGATCGTCGTGGCCGCTGGCACAGCGCAAGGCGATCCCGCGCCTCCCTCCGTGTGTAAGCGCTGCACGCTCGATGTGCCGAAACAGACTCCGGAGGCGGGTGCTCCGCTGCTCGTGGTGCTGCACGGCGATCGCGAACAGGCCTCGACCGCAGCCCAGCGGTGGCGCGCGGCGACGAAGGACCGAGGCTGGGTGTTGCTATCGCTGCAATGTCCCGTCGATGACGGCTGCACCGGGAGCTGGTGGCAGTGGCAGGGCAACCTCGGCTTCTTGAAGGCGCAGATCGACAAGGTCGCGAAGACCGTGAAGATCGATCGCACGCGGATCGGGCTCGTCGGCTGGTCGGGTGGCGCGAGCTTCATGGGCGCGAACGCGAAGGACCTGCGCGACTATGCCGGCCTCGTGTTTCACGGCGGTGGGATGCCTGCAGGTGAGGAGGGCTGCTCCCCGACGCGGCAGCGCGCGTACTTCCTCGTCGGTGACAAGAACCCGTTGCACCGGCTCGCGATCGCGTTGCGCGAACACTTCGATCATTGTCGAGCGGACGTCGTGTGGGACGTGATCAAGAACGGTGATCACGATCGCGAAGATCGCGCGCTCGATCGCAAGAAGGCGCTGCGGATCCTCGATTGGATCAGCTCGGCTCCGGCGACACCAGCGCGTTGAGCTCGGGCGTGGTCGTCAGGATGCGGATGACGCCCGCACCGCCGCCCCCACCACCACCGCCACCCTTGAGCGGCGCACCGACCGAACCGCCCGCGCGATCGGGCTTCGCACCACCACTACCACCGTCGCTGCCGCTGCCGCTGCGGCCGGTGCCACCCGACGCCCGCGTGGTGCCGAACGCTCCCCGCATGCCCGATGCACCCGGATCGGTATCGCCCGAGCCTTCGCCGCCACCGCCGCCGTTCGCGGCGAGCGTTCCACTCGAGGCGACCGTCGCCGACTCGAGCACGATCATGCCACCCGAGCCGCCACCACCACCGCCCGCGTCGCCGTTGAACGGGCTGTGCTGGCCACCACCACCCCCACCGTCGCCCGCCGCATCGATGCCCGACGACGAGGCGAGATCGATCCCGTGCTTCGCGGCGAGATACACCGCGCCACCACCGGTACCGCCGCGTCCGCCGGTGTCGTTGTTGTCGTTGCCGCCGACTGCACCGGGGCAGCCTCCGACGATGCCGAGCGGCTGATCGATCGCGGTGCCGCCGAGTCCGCCGGGTGCAGGCGTGCTGCCGTCGCTATCGCCTGCTCCACCGACACCGCCCGGGCCGCCGAAGCCACCACCGCCGCCACCACCTGCGCCACCGTCGCGGTTGGTGCCCTTGCCGGGAACCGACGGACAGGCCGCGCGTGCACCTGCACCGTTGACGGCGACATCGATCAGCGCGCCGGTCTCGAGCTCGATCGAAGCCATCGCGAGGATCGCGAAGCCGCGCGAGCCTTCGGCGCGAAGCCGCGCATCGGCGGCGAGGATGATCGTCGATCCGAGGATCGCCTTGATCTCTCCCGACGGCGTCGCGAACGTCTGCGTCGCAACCTCGATCGGCGTCGCGCCGGCGAACAGATCGCCGGTGTTGGTGTCGAACCGCAGCGCGCCCGACAGCGTCAGCGGGTCACCGTCGGGCAACACGCAGGTGTCGAGCAGGGACGAGAAGGTCGCGCACGGCCCATCCGGTGAGGACGCGTCGGAAGCCGGACCTCCGACCCCGGGGGTGTACTCGCACGCAGCGAGCAAGGTGAGCAGGACGGCCCTCACGGTCGGCAGTATGCCAAAGCAATCAGAATGCCAGCACCAGCTTTCCTTTGACCTCGCGCCGTTCGAGTTTCTGCAGCGCTTCGGAGGCGCGTGTGAAAGGAAACACCTCGTCGATCGCTGGGGACAATCGACCCTCGCTGATCCAGCGGAACAGCTGTACCGAGTGCGCGTGGTTGGCTGCGGGCTCGCGCATCGCGAACGAGCCCCAGAACACGCCGACGATCTGGCAGCCCTTGAGGAGCGTGAGGTTCAGCGGGATCTTCGGGATCTCTCCGGAGGCGAAGCCGACGACGAGATACCGACCCTGCCACCCGATCGATCGCAGCGCGGGCTCTGCAAGTGAACCGCCCACCGGATCGTAGATCACATCGACGCCGGCCGGCACCAGCGCCTTGACGCGCTCCTTGAGATCCTCGCGGCTGTAGTCGATCGCCTCGTGCGCACCGTGCGACTTGCAGAACGCGAGCTTGTCGGCGGTGGAGGCCGCGGCGATCACGCGCGCGCCCAGCAAGGCACCGAGCTCGACGGCCGCGATGCCGACGCCACCGGCGGCGCCGAGCACCAGCAGCGTCTCGCCGGGTCTCAGGTTCGCGCGGTCTTGCAACGCATGGATCGTCGTCGCGTAGGTCAGCAGCGTGGCGGCCCCGATCTCGAACGAGACGTTGTCGGGCAGCTTGACGACGGCTTGCTCGGGGACGACGACCTGCTCGGCGTAGGCGCCGTGCAGCATCGTCGCGGCGACGCGATCACCGACGGCGATCGTGGTCACGTGCGCGCCGATCTCGCGGATCACGCCGGCGACCTCACCGCCCGGCGAGAACGGCGGCGTCGGCTTGAACTGGTACTTGCCGTAGGTCTGCAGCACGTCGGGGAAGTTGACGCCGGCGGCGCGGACGTCGATCACGACGTGGCGATCGGCGACGGAGGGATCCGGAACGTCGTCGACGCGGAGGCCGGTGGGACCGATGAGCTCGTGGATGCGGACAGTCTTCATGCAGCCTCGTAGGAGCCGAGCACGCGCAGCTCGGTGGTGAGCACGCGGAGCTCGTCGAGCACCGCGAGGAACGGCACGCTCGCGGCGTGACCGAGGACGTCGACGTAGAACCGATACGTGAACGGCGCCTCGGGGATCGGGCGCGATTCGATCTTGGTGAGCGACAGGCCCTTCGCGGCGAACCGCTGGAGGATGTCGCCGAGCGCACCGGGGCGATCCGCGAGCGCGAGCACGAGCGACGTCTTCGCGTGCACGCCCTCGGCGAGCGGTGCGGGCCGTGGCGAGATCTCGACGAAGCGCGTGGCGTTTCCCGACGAGGACTGGATGCCCTGCGCGAGGATCGCGAGCCCATAGGTGTTCGCGGCGGCGGACGAGGCGATCGCCGCGATCGTGCGATCGCCGGTGGCGGCGACCTTGCGCGCGGAGCCCGCGGTATCGATCTCCTGGCGCGCCGCGAGCTGTGGATGCTTCGCGAAGAAGCCATGGCACTGCGCGAGCGCCTGTGGGTGAGACATCACGACGCGGAGCTCGTCGAGCGTGACGCCGGGGAGTGCGAGCAAGCAGTGTTCGATCGCGCTGATCACCTCTCCCGTGATGTGCAGCTTCCCGGGTGCGAGGAGATCGTAGGTCTCGTTGATCGAGCCGGCCGTGGTGTTCTCGATCGGCAGCAGCGCGAGATCGGCGGTGCCGGAAAGCACGGCCTCGGCGGCACCGCGGAACGTGTCGTGCCCGGTGAGCAGCGCGCCGCCCGGGCGCTGCGCGTAGCGGCGCTGCGCGGCGAGGTGCGAGTAGCTGCCCTCGACGCCTTGATAGGCGATGCGCAGCGGCACGTCCTCGCGCTCGCGCACGAGGCGCTCCTGATGAGCGACCGACATGTCCATGATCACGCGATACATCCGCTCGATCTGATGCGGGTCGACGTTGGCTTGCACGGCGAGCTCGCGAAGCCGTGCGATCAAGCTCTCCTCGCGCGTCCGATCGCGGAACGGGCTGGCGCTCGCGAGCTTGGCCTCGGCGACGCCCTCGACGATCGCGAGCCGCTCACCGATCAGCTGGATGATCTGGCGATCGACCGCCTCGATGCGGTCGCGCAACGACGCGAGATCTGGAGCCGTCATGGCCGCACTGTACCGGCGTTATCGCCGTGATGTCGCGTCGAGCCAGGGCCAGCTGCGACGTGACCTGCGGACTCCGCTGATGCCGACACGCATGTCACCTGCCCTTGATCGAGCTACGCTGTCGGCATGGCCGACGATGTCGTTCCCAAGCCGGAGCTCGTGAAACCTCCGCCCGGGGGTGAGCTGCAACCGGAACCACCGGTCGTCGCGCGGATGATCGTCGAGATCCGCAGCGACGGCTCGCGAACGATCGCGCGCGGGGCGATCGAGGATACCAACACCGGGCAGCGCACCACGATCGAGGCCACGGGCGCGTCGCCGATCCAGCTCGCGTTCGCCCTCGCGCGATCGCTGACGCAGTTGCCCGGCCTGTCGACGCGCGCGGTGATCAAGGGCCTGCTCGGACGCAAGCGCTGACTACCAGCGACGGCGCCACAGCAAGTCGGAGCCGATGATGGTCGCGCTGCCGCCGGACAGTTCCAGATACCACTCTTTCGACAGGTAGTACTGGCCCGTCACTTCCTCGCCGTTCTCGTTCGGCAACGGCGCGAGCCGGTGCTTGAGGCCGATGTAGATGCGTCCGTCCTTGAATCGATATCCGATCGTGCACGAGCCACCGCCAGCGCCGGGCTCGCAGCCGAGCACGTCGAACTGCAGCAACCGATTCTCGGGCAGGACGGCCTTCAGACGCTTCGCGACCAGGCGTGACAACAGCGAGGCGCCGGCACCGTACGCGGCATCTTTCGCCCCTGTCGCTGCGGTGCCGGCAGGATCGCCACCGAGGAAGAACCCGAACAGCTCGGCCTCGCTGTAGTTGCCCTGGTCGGCGGTGAACCGCGCGGTCGGGAAGTCGGCATCGCTGAGCCGACCCTGCACGCTGACGCGCAGCGTGAGCTCGGGGAACCGGTGCGTGAGCTGGAGATCGATCGTCGGATCGATCGTGCCGTCGAAGCTGACCAGCTCGTTCTGCTCGAGCTCGTAGCTGCGGCCGAAAATGTCGTTCGCGGTGCCGTACTCGATCGAGATCTTGCCATCGAGTCCGATGTGATCGCCGAGCAGCAAGCGCAGGGGCTCGTTCGCGATGATGGCGCCCTTGACGCCGTACTCCGCGACGTCGATCGTCGTCGAGACGAGATGGACGCGTGCGTCGAGCCAGGCCTTGGTGGGAGGCTCGGCCTGACTGAACCGGATCTGCTTCGGTGGCTTGTCCGTGAAGTAGATGTCCTCGGGCGATTCGAAGTCGAGCAGATCGTCGCCCGTCGACTCGGGCACGCTGATCGAGGGTGACTCGTTCCTCTTGCGGCCGGTGATGTAGATGTCGCCGCTCCACTCGCGCCCCGTGCGCGTCAGCTCGACCCGCGCCTTGCCATCGATCACGGGCTCGATCTCGCCGATCGTCGAGACCTTCTCGGCGAGAAGCGTGGCCTCGAGCGTGGCGAGATCGAGGGGTGCCGAGGCGTCGAGGTTGATGTTCTGCGTGCAGCGCGGGTTCTCCGGATTCTTGCACCCGTTGAGCAGGCCCTGGGCGGTCAGCGAATAGCCCTTCGGAGTCGAGAACAACCTGAGCTTGCCGTTGCGCAGCGTGCCGACCATCGGGTCGAGCGGCACGTCCGCCTTGTCGAGGGTGACGGCTCCATCGACGCGCATCGTGGTCACATCGAAGCTCTTGACCGAGAGGAACCCGTTGAGCTCGCCCTGGGACGCGGCGAGCTCGCCGGGCAGGAACGCGGCAAGCGGCGCGAGATCGACCTTGTTCGCCTTGAACGTGCCCTTGCCGTCGGCCAGGCGATCGGGTCTCGCACCAACGGTGATGGTGAGCTCGCCCTCGTTCGATTCCTTCGCGGTGATCCGCAGATCGCCCGCAACCCCATCCCACTCCGCATCGATCGTCATCAGCGACAGCTCGGGAATCGAGCGGCCCTCGACGTGCGAGATCAGCTGCATCTTGGTGACGGCGATCTTGGCCTTGCCGGTCGGCTTCGTCAGCGTGCCACCGAGCGTGATCGTGCCTTCGATCGTGCTGTCCTTCTTCGGCTCGAATACGTTGCGACCGATCAGCGCGAGGTACGCCGGTGCCGATTGCGCCGGGATCGAGATCGCACCTTCGAGCGTCGCGCCCAGCGCGGCCTTCGGCGCCGCGATCCAGGCGTCGAACCCGACCGGAACCTTGACGCCCTTGATCTCGAGGAGCCGTTTCACGTTCGTCACCGCCGTGGAGACGCCCTTCGCACACGCGTCACCGCCCGGATCCTTCGCGCGCGCCACGCACGCACTTGCGACCGTGCCACTCGAATCGGTGGTCGCCTCGGCGTGGACATCGATCGGCTTGACCAGCGCGCCCCCCTCGACGCCTCGCAGATCGACATCGATCGTCGCCTGCGTGGCCGCCGAACCGATGGCGATCCGGAGATCGGCGCGACCCGAGTACGGCGCCGAGATGCCGAGCTTCGCCAGCTTCCCCGGATCCACCGCGATGTCGTCGAACGACGCGGTCAACGACCGGACGACGCCGCGGCCGAGCTGCCGCCACGCCGCGGGATCGAACGGGTACTGCGGGAACGCGATGCGAAGGCCGATGCTCGCCTCACCGACCTCGGAGAGCAGCGCGTTCCAAGACGCGAACAGATCCTTGCCGAGCGGCGAGAACGACACCGTACCCTCGGCGAGGCCGAGCGGCGTCGCCACGTCCTTGACCTCGATAGAGCCCTCGATCTCGGTGCCGCCGATCGTGACCTTGCCGTCGACCTTTCCACCGGTCGGCGACACGGAGGAAACATCGACCTTGTCGACGGAGACCGTCGCGGTCTTGATCGCGGTGCGCTCGAGCCGCTTCCACGCCCCGACGTCCGTGAGGTCGCGCGGGCCCTCGACCTCGAGCTCGAGGCGCGTCGCGCCGATCCCGGTACTCCTCGCGTGTGCATCGAGCGTGACGATCTGCCCGGCGACCCCGACCGTGACCTCACCGTCGAACACGGGTGTGGTCGGATCGATCACCACGCCCGACGCGGTCAACGTGCCACCGCCATCCCAGCGCACGCCGCGTCGCTTGACGGCGAGCTTGCCGCTGACCGTGCCGCGATACGCCGGGTCCACCGCGGCGACCGGGAGCCCCTGCGCGTCGATCGAGGCGTCGAGCGTTCCGGCCACCAGCTTCGCGTCGATCCGGGCCCGGCCACCGGCGCCACTCGCCGTGATGATCCCGCGAACCTCCACCGTCTCGTGCGCGGGATCGATCGTGATCCTGCCGCCCTTCCCGCTCCACGGCGTGCCGACCTGCGGCGTGATCGCGTGATCGGCGAGCGCGATCGTCGTCACCGCGCCGGGTGTGATGTAGCCACTCGCGACCACGCCGACGGCGGCCGCGGCGGGCTTCAGATCGGCGCGGGCGAAGATTCGACCGTCGGGAAGCAGGTTGGCGGCGACGGTCCCCGAGCCGAGCGCCGTGCCCGCCTGGAACGCGCCGCGCACGCGCGTCGTCGATTGGACGTAGAGCTTGTCGCGCATCGCACCGGCGAACTGGGTGTCGAAGCCCTGGATCAGCAGGTCGTCGTAGGCGAGCCGCGTGCCGCGCGCGGTGCCCTCGAACGAGAGGTCGATCGTCGGCGCGAGCGTGCCCGGCTTGCCGAGCTGGCCATCGACGATCAGCTGCTGCGCGACGAGGGCAACTCTGTCTCCGGTGGCCGGTGCCAGCTCCTTCGCGCTGGCGACCACGCGTGCGCGATCGATCTCGATCCTCTTGCCGTCGCGCTTGACGTGTGCGTTGACCGCGACCCGTGCTTCGCCCTCGCTGACCGCGAGCAGCGTGACACCGGCTTCCTTCCACGTCGCGTCGATCACGACCGTGGCATCGCTCTCCGGCAGGTCGCGCGCCGAGCCGTGCACGCCGAGGATGCCCTTGATGCCCTTGGTATCCGCGGTGACCGCGAGCGCGAGCTCGCCCCTGACGTCGATCGGGGGCCGCGTGCCGGAGCTGCGCAGCAACCGCCGCAGGTTGATCTCGCCGGCGCCGAGCCAGCCCGCCACCGTCTTGTGCTGGAGATCGCCGTGCAGCGCGCCGTGGATCGTGGCGTCACCGAACGTACCGGCGATCAGGACATCGGCGGCGCGTCCGCTCGGCCTCATCACCAGCTCGACATCGAGGCCGGCAGGCAACTCGATCTGCGGCGCGACCGCCGCGATCGCGGCCGGCGAACCGGTGATCTTGACGGTACCCGCGGGTTGCTGCGTATCGATCGCGAGCCCGGTCACGACCAGCGCCAGCTCGCCGACCTTGATCTTCGCGTCGGGGATCGCCATGCCGGTCCCGAGCTCGACGCCACCGGTGACCACGATCGGCAGCTTCTTCTCGCGCCAGGTCGCGCCCACCTCGAGCTTGCTCGCCGAGACAGCACCCCCGGCCGGGATCGAGATCGCACCGGTGATCGCGATGCCATCGAGGGAGACCGGCTCCCCCCCACCGCGAAGCTCGAACGTCCCGCGGCGCACGATCACCTCCGGGAGTTGCACGCCCCACGTCCCCGGCTCGTCGCTGGGTGGCTCGTCGCTCGGCCTGATCAGCGGCGCCTTGCCGATCCTGATCGCGAGGTCGTCGACCTCGAGCTTCTCGAGCTTCGCGACCTTGCTCCCCAGCTTCCACAGCGCGGCGTTCGCGTGCAGCTTGCCGATCGTGATCGCGGGCTTGCCCTCGGCGTCGAAGATCTCGATGCCGACGAGCGTGAAGTCGCCGAGGATGCTGCCCTCGAGCGCGCCCACTTTTGCCCCACCCGCGAACGTGGACGCGAGCTGGTCCTCGATGACGCCGCGCACCTTGTTGCGGCCCCAGTCGGTGTGGAGCGCGATCAGCGTCACACCGAGAGCCAGGAGGACGAGCACGACCAGCGCGAAGATCGCCTTCCGCGCGAGGCGCAGGGCACGGCGGAGTCCGCGGGGTTTGGGGTCGGCCATCAGTACGTCTCTCCGACGCCGAGGAAGAAGTTCGTATTCTTGAGGAGTCCCGAGGAATCGTAGTCCGGATCCATCGGCCCGACCCGATTCAAGCGCTGTCCTACATCGATGCGGATCTTGAACCCGCCGTACTTCACGAACACGCCCACGCCCGCGGCCCAGTGGAGGTTGAACAGATCGAGGCCGTCCTCCTGGTTGACGACGTCGCCGCCGTCGAGGAACAGCGTGGCTCCGTACAGCAACCCCGACAGCTCGCCGAGCGGGACGCGAAGCTCGGCGCCGGTCTCGACGAACTCCTCGCCACCGATCGGGGTGGCAGCGAGCTCCCCCTTGTCGTCGAACCCGACGATCGTGGGAGCCAGCGTGCGCGCCGAGAAGCCGCGGTGGTTCTGCGCGCCACCCGAGAAGTAGCGCTGGGTGACCGGGACGTCGCCGAAGAACGAACCGCCGCGCAGCCGGAACGCGATCGACGATTGCTTGCGGATCGGCAGGTATGCGCGCAGGTCGGGCTGGATCTCGAGGTAGCCGAACCCGCCGCCGGCGAACGCGCCTCCCTCGATGATCCGCAGGCTGAGGTACACGCCTTTCCTGGGCTCGAGCGGCTTGTCGCGAAGGTCCGCGGTCACCGACTGCTCGAACCGGCCGTTGCGCTCGTTGACGTTCTCGCGAACGTTGAACTTGATCTTGTTGGCGATATCGATCACCGGGTTGACGTCGAAGAACTCGAAGTAGGAGAAGTTCCACGCGACCTGAGCGGTCAACCACCGCTTGCCGAGGGGCGCGGTGAGGCCGGTCTTCAGCACCGGACCGCGCGCGGTGTACGACTCGACGGTGAAGTACTCGTAGCCGGCACCCGCGTCGCCGATGATGAACGGCCGGAGCAACTCGAGCCGCTGGGTGTTGAGGAACACGCGCAGCTTGGGCTCGAAGTCGTCGAACTGATGATCGACGGTGAGCGCGAGCCGGCCGTCCATGCTGAACGACAGCAGCGGGTACTCCTCGGGGATGTACGTGAAGCCACCGCGCACGCGAACTTCGTACGTCGCCGGCTCGTAGCCGATCCCTCCGCCGCCCTTGAGCTCGTGGCGGCCGGCCACCGCGAGCGAGATCTGGATCGCGACGTTGCACTCGGCCTGCTCGAAGCACTCCCCGCCCTCGCCGACGCTCCCGAGCAGCGCGGTGCGCTCGGGTTCGATGCGGACCTGCGAGAATCTCCCGAGCTCGTAGAGCGAGCGCGAGGTCTCGGCGAGGGCTTTCGGCGAGTACAGCTCGCCCTCGAAGAACGCGAGACGGCCGCGCACCGCGTGCTCGAGATCGGGAAAGTTCTCGACGCCGGTGATCGCGACCTTGCCGAACCTCGAACGCGGCGCGCCGCGGACCACGCGATAGCTCACGGCCGCGACGTGCGTCTTGCGATCGACGGTGACGACGGACTCTTCGAGATCGACGACGGGATATCCCTGCTCCTCGACCAGCACCTTGATCGTTTCCTTGCCGTCCTCGTAGAGCTCGTAGTCGAACGGCGCATTTTCTTGTAATTCGAGCTTGCCGAGCACGTAGGCCTCCGGCAGCTCCGGCGGTAGATCCGAGACGAAGACGCGAGCGGTGGCGCGCGGTCCCTCGACGATGGTGAACACCACGACCTCGGCGTTGTCCTCGCGATCGATCCGGCCCTCGACCTTCACCTCGAAGAACCCCATCCGGGTGTACGCGCCCTTGATACGCTTGGTGTCGAGGCCGAGTTGATAAGGGTCGACTCGCTCGCCATCGCGCAGTGCGCGATCGAGAGCGAGCCCCGGCACCAGATCGTCCTCGGGGATCGACCTATTTCCCTTGACGACGATCCTGCCGAGCCAGACTTCTCCCGGTGCATGGACGCGCTTCGTGCCGCCACAAGCGATGGCGAACACGACGACGAGGAGCCAGCGAACCACGACGGCCAGAGCCTAATCGATTGGCTGATTGCGCGCCGTTACCACGACCACCGGCACACAGACTGCACCACTTGTGGGGAACAAGAGGATACCCAGATGAAAGCTCGCGATCTCATGACCAAGACCCCGACCTGCGCCACGCCGGATGCCCGGATCGAGGCGATCGCCAGGATGATGACCCAACGGGACTGTGGGGCGATCCCGATCGTCTCCGAGGAGACCGGCCTGCCGGTCGGGCTCGTCACCGATCGCGACATCGTCGTACGAACGATCGCCCACGGACGAAACCCGATCGGGCTGACGGCCCGCGACTGCATGACCACGCCCGCCGTCACGGTCCGCGAGAACCAGGAGCTCGGGGAGGTCGTCGCGCTCCTCGAGCGCCGTCAGATCCGGCGCGTGATGGTGGTCGACGAGACGGATGCCCTGAGCGGCATCCTGGCGCTCGCCGATATCGCGGCACACGCCTCGAAGAAGCAGGTCGGCGAGCTACTCCGCGAGGTCTCGATGCCGCTGTCCGAGCTCGTGATCGGCCACGCTCACTGACAAGCGCCCCACAGCGCTTCGACCGCGAGGCGATCCTCGTCGGTCGGAGGCTGGGTCACGTTCGACGGATTCATCAGAGAGACGCGATCGGTGACGTGCGGGAGACCGAACGCGTGACCGAGCTCGTGCGCGATCACGATCGACAGCGGATCGAGCTCTTCGATCGCGTCGTTGATGTGGATGATCCCGCGCTCGTCGTCGTAGACCCCGCGGAAGGCCTGGGACGCGGGCTCGAACAGGACCGGGATCTCGGCGCCGTTGCCAAGGGTCATCCCGCTGTCGGTCCACAGCGCGATCGCGCCGGCGATACCGCTCTGCTGGATCGCGGTGCTGCCTCCGGCGAGCGTGACGCCGGCGCACGGATCGTGGGTGATATCGATCGTCGTATCAGCGGTGCCCCCACACGCTGTGACGACTACGAGGACGAAGAGCCGCAAGACCGCAACGGTACGGCCCGTGCGGTCTGCGGCTCAATCAAGATCGTGTAGGCGGTTCTCTTAGCCCCAGCGTCCGCCGAGGGCGCGCTGGTTAGAACTCGACGCCGAGGTTCGCGTTGACGCCCCAGCGGTCGAGGCTCGCCGGATCCGCGAACGCGTTGGTGCCGGAGTCGGGCACCAGGTTCGAATAGAACGACGGGCGATACTCGCCGCGTGCATCGAGCGTGAAGCCGCGGTGCTTGTAGGCGACGCCGATTCCCAGTGGCACCTCGAGGACGTCGTCCTCGCCGATCACGTCGGACGTGTTCGTGTTGGTGTTCTGCAGCTGGTAGCGACGCCAGGCGACGCCGCCGAACAGGAACGGCTGCACCGGGATGCTTCCCGCCGTCGCGTTGATGCGCAGGTTGCCCTGGACGCCGTTGCCGACGAGCAGCGCGTTGCTGTCGAGTCCGAGGGCGTTGATCTGCTGCGCCGAGCCGAGGTACGAGGCCTCGAACGAGACGGGGAGACGCGTTCCGAACGCGGCGCGCACATCCCAGTTGCCGCCGTCGTTGGTGGTGTTGCGCATGGTGTTGCCGGTGAAGCCCTGCACGCCACCGCCGGCCGTCAGCGCGAAGCCGGCGCGGCTCATCGAGTACCAGCTCTCGCTCCGAGCCGGCTGGATGACGTTGATGTTGGTGATTGGCTGTTCGATGGTCGGGGTTGGATCGATCGTCGGCACCACGGGAGGAGGCGCTTCCGGTGCCATCGGCGGCTCCGCCGTCGGGTCCGGGTCGCCCGGCATCGGGATCGAATCCGAAGGAGCTGTCGGGTCGTTCGGAGGTGGCGTTTGATCGTCGGGGGCTGCGTAGGCAGTCGTTGCTGCGAGCAGCACTGCACCCATGAGGCTAGTCTTGAGCATGCCGATCCGAGGAGCATCCACCGTGCCACCGACGAGGAATCAGGGTTCACCGATCGATCGCGCGCAGCGACAGGTAGGAGCGCGATCGGTGCGGGTCCCTACGTGAATGTCCGATCCTCGGACGTGCGTGGAGGCGCAGCGGCGTGTCCCTAGTAGCGCTTGCGCCACAACAGATCGACGCTGTTCGTACGATTGCCTACGACGCCCTCGATCACCACGCGCGGCGCCAGCCAGTACTCGAGCTCGCCCTCCCCCGTGTTCTCGTCGGGGCGGGTCTCGAGCCGCTGGCGATATGCGAGAAAAAGCCCGTGGCGGAGCCAGGTGCCGACGGTGATCGCCGCACTGCTCGTCGCCGTGGCGGCTTCGTAGCGAAGCACGTCGAGGTCGATCGGCAGCGTTCCGCGCACGAGACCGCCGATCCGGTTCGCGAGGAACGACGCACCGGCGGAGGTGGCGCGATCTCGCGAATCGCCGGGCTGGCCGGTGGGCTGACCGCCGAGCAAGAAGCCGAGCAGCTGACCCTGCGAGTACGAGCTCGGGTTCGAGGTCATGATCAGCCGCGGCTTCGACAGCCGGCCGCGCACCTGGGTGATGGTCGTGACGTCGGGGAAGTCGTAGACGAGCTGGACATCCAGGATGGGATCGATGCCGCCGTCGAAGCGCACCGCGGCGCGCTCGACCCGGTAGCGGCGGCCGAACAGATCCAGATCTCCGCGATCAGCTTCGATCGAACCGAGCAGGCCGATCGCCTTCATATCGGCGGTGACCTGGAGGTTGCCCCTGATGATGCCGCGCACCTCCTCGGACTCGACGCGCGTCGGCCCGATCTTGATGTTCGCGATCAGCGTCGGCTGGACCGGCGGTGCCTTCTCCATCGGGCGCCGCGTGATCTTCTCGCCGGTGATGAACACCATGTCTACCGGCGCGCCTGCCGGGGCGAGCGGTTCCTGGCGCTTCTTGGGGACCACGACCCTGCCGTTGCGGACGTCGACGTCGGCGACCCAGGTCATCGCCTGCCGCTTGAGCTTGATCGTGATGTCGGCGTCGACATCGGGCTCGACCGTGCCGATCGGCGAGACCTTGCGCAGCGTCAGCGCGATCTCGCCAGTGCCGCCGTCGAGCGACGTCGAGCCCTTCGCCTTGACGGTGCCGCCGCCGAGCCGGCCATCGAGCGAGAGCTGCGCGATGCGGTTCTTGATCGATAGATCGATCGAAGCCCGGCGCAGCGTGCCGACTTGGGGCGCGAGCGGGATCCGGCCGTCGCGCAGCGCGAGCGTGCCGGTGACGTCCATGCTCGCGAAGTCGAGGCCCTTGATCTTGAGGTCGGCATCGAGGCGGGCGGCGGCGCCGCCGGCCGGCCCGGGGGCGACCACGAGGACCGGAAGCAGATCGAAGTTCTTCGCGGTGATCGTCATCGTCGCAGGTTCG
>JANNBP010000410.1:0-3450 GCA_031385555.1 Deltaproteobacteria bacterium
GCGCGACTCGGCAGGTGGCCGCTGCTGTACTGGCTGCGGATGCCCGCCGACACCGAGTTCCTGTCGAAGATCCATCTGTTCGCGCAGCTCGCCGACGCGCAGTCGCGGCTCGAGCAAGCCAACGACGACTGGTTCGACGTCGAGAGTCCAGCCGCTCGCCAACTCCTCCGTCAAGCCGCGCGGGTGGCTGCGACCGAAGCGCCGGTGCTCCTGCGGGGCGAGAGTGGAACCGGCAAGACCGTGCTCGCGCGCTGGCTGTGGGCCCACGGTCCGCGCAAGGACGCACCCGCGATCTCGATGGCGGCGGACTCGGATCTCGCCGACAAGTTGCTGCAGGCGGAGGGCGGAACGCTCGTGCTCGAGGAGGTCGGTGAGCTCTCGCTCGACGCCCAGGCGCGCTTGCTGCGACTGCTCGACGACCACGCCGACGCACGGTTGATCGCGACGACCCGCCACGACCTCGACGGGTTTCGCGAAGATCTGTTGTTGCGGCTCAACGTCGTGACCCTGACCCTGCCGCCACTTCGCGAGCGAGCCGAGGACGTGGCGCCACTCGCGCGGCACTACCTCGCGAGGGCCGCCGCACGCCAGCACCGTCCTGCGTTCGGGTTGTCAGACTCGGCGGAGCGTGCGTTGCGGCGCCATGCCTGGCCGGGAAATCTGCGCGAGCTCCGCAACGCGATCGAGCGCGCGGTGATCCTCAGCCCGGGGCCCACGATCGAGCTCGACGATCTCGCGATTCCACCCGTACTCGACGTCAGCACGCTGCACGCCGACGTGACGCTCGGTGCAGATGTCACGATCGACGTGCTCGAGCGCGAGCACATCGCGAGGGTGGTCTCTCATAG
Organism: Deltaproteobacteria bacterium; assembly: GCA_031385555.1. Lineage (GTDB taxonomy): Bacteria > Myxococcota_A > Polyangia > Haliangiales > Haliangiaceae > JABFXX01. The sequence goes on from JANNBP010000410.1 coordinate 849, forward strand.
CGCGACGCTCGAGATCGCGGCGCGCGTGCTCGGCATCGATCCCTCGACGCTGCAGCGCAAACGCAAACGCTACGGGTTGCTGTGAGGACCGTGCAGCTTCGGACCCGGTTGGGGATCGCGGGCGCACTCCTCCTCGCGACCACCGTCGCGACCGGGGCGTGGAGCGTGATGTCGGCGCGCGAGGTCAGCCGGGTGGTCGGCACGCAGGTGGCGGATGACCAGCGTGCGATCGACGTCGCGTCGACGCTCGCGGGCGCGCTCGAACGCGAGGACGATGCGCTCCTGCTCGCGCTGTCGGACCCCACGCGCGGCAAGCTCGCACTTGCAGGGCAGCGCGCCGCGGTGCGCGAGGCACTCGGTCGGCTCGGGCTCGCGTACCGCGCTGCGCTCGACGCGGAGGTCGACGCCTACCATGCCGCGGTCGACGCCCTGGTGACGACAAGCGGTGGAGACGCACCGACGCGCTACCTCGAAGGCGTCAACCCCGCGCTGCGCCGCGTGATCGCGACGATCAATCGGATCCGCGACGCCAACTTCCGGTCGAGCCTCGCGATCGCCGAGTGGGCGCGCGACCGCTCGACCTCGTCGATGCAGACGGTCGCGGTGATCAGCGCGATCGCGTTCCTGTTGCTCGTCGGGATCGCCTTTCACTTCGCGCGCGTCGTCGTCCGACCGCTCCAGGCGATGAGTCGCACCGTCGACGCGATCCGCCGCAACGACTTCTCCGGTCGCGTCGAGGTCCATCGCGACGACGAGCTCGGCAAGCTCGGCGATGGGCTCAACCGGATGAGCGGCGAGCTCGCCGAGTTTCGCCGCGCGAACGTCGCCGAGGTGATCCGCGCGAAGGAGACGCTCGAGGCCACGCTCGCCGCGCTGCCCGATGCCGTCATCGTGATCGGGCCGGATCGGATCGTGTCGTCGGCGAATCCGCGTGCCGACGCGTTGCTCGCCGAGCAGCTCGAGGGCCGAGCCTTGGATCTCCTGCCGCTGCCCGAAGAAACGCGGCGGGTGGTCGAGACCGTCTTGAAAGGCGCGGCACCCGTCGCCGACGTCGATCTCGGCAAAGCGATCGTGCGCGAGGATCGCAAGCTGTTGCCGCGCATCGTGCCGATCGCAGGTGCCGGTGCCGTGCTCGTGCTGTCCGACGTCACCGAGCTCGCGCGGCTCGATCAGCTGCGCATCGAGTTGGTCGCGGTGGCTTCGCACGAGCTGCGCACGCCGCTGACGACGCTGCGGATGACCGTCCTGATGCTCCAGGAACACGCTGCGGCGCTCGGCGAGCGGGAGCGCGCGCTGATCACCACGGCGGTCCTCGGCGTCCAGCAGCTGTCGGCGCTGGTCGACGAGTTCCTCAACCTGACGCAGATCGAGGCGGGACAGCTCAAGCTCAGCCTGGCGAGGGTGGATCCGGCGGAGCTGGTCGAGCGGGCGATTCGCGACATCGCCTCGGCCGCCGAGGAAGCTGGGGTGGTGATCGAACACGACGTCACGTCGGGGCTGGCGATCTCGGGTGATCCGTCGAGGCTGTTGATCGTGCTCTCGAACTTGCTGTCGAACGCGGTGAAGTACAGCCCCGCGCGTGGCGTGATCACCGTCGAGGTGCGTGCGGTCGACGGCATGGTCGAGCTCGCGGTGACCGATCGCGGACCGGGAATTCCCGTCGAGCATCGGGAGCGAGTGTTCGAGCGGTTCTTCCGGATCGAGCACACCCGCCCGCCCGGCGAGGTGGGCATCCCCGGTGTGGGCATCGGCCTCTACATCGCGAAACAGATCGTCGTCGCACATGGAGGGACGATCCGGTGCGAGCCGGCGGATGGCGCGCGGTTCGTCGTGCGACTGCCGAGCTGACGTCCGGGCAATTTGCCCGGCAGGTGGGCCTTTACGAGGTCGCACGGGCTGCGCAGGGTGTGACCATGGAGCGGAGTCACCGTCTCACCGCCGAGATCCGCGCGGTCGCAGAGAGCCGGATCGACGACTCCGATGTGGTCGAGCGCCAGGCGCAGCCCGAGGAGCTGCTACCCGACGAGCTTCGCGATGCGTGGCCGCTCCTCGAGCCGGGCGAGCGGATCGAGGGTCTGCGCGTGCTCCACGCCGAGGACGCCGAGGATCTCTTTCTCGCGCTGTCGGCGCCCGAGCAAGCCGGACTCCTCGAGCGGTTTCGACCGCGGGAACGCCGCCACTGGATGCGCTTGCTCGAGCCCGACGATGCCGCCGACGTGCTCCAGCGCATCGATGCCGCGCACCGCGGCGCGCTCCTCGACGTCCTCGATGCGCCTACTCGCAAGGAGGTCATCGCGTTGCTCGCCTATGCCGAGGACGCGGCCGGCGGCTTGATGTCCACGCGCTACGCCCGCCTCCGTCCGCAGATGACGGCCGGCGAGGCGATCATCTACCTCCAGCGGCAAGCGCACGCGAAGGTCGAGACCATCTACTACGCGTTCGTCCTCGATCCCGAGCAACACCTGCTCGGCGTGGTGTCGTTTCGCGACCTGTTCGCCGCCGATCCGGCGAGCACCGTCGCCGAGGTGATGGAGACCGAGATCATCTTCGCCGACGACGATGCGGATCAGGAGTCCGTCGCGCGGCTGTTCGCAGCACACGA
>JANNBP010000425.1:0-23937 GCA_031385555.1 Deltaproteobacteria bacterium
GCGGGTTTCTTCGCTGCGGGTTTCTTCGCTGCGGGTTTCTTCGCTGCGGGTTTCTTCGCTGCGGGTTTCTTCGCTGCGGGTTTCTTCGCTGCGGGTTTCTTCGCTGCGGGTTTCTTCGCTGCGGGTTTCTTCGCTGCGGGCTTCTTCGCTGCGGGCTTCTTCTCTATCGGCTTCGCTTTCGCCATCCACGCATCATCGCCGATAGCGACGGTGCAGCGCGAGCGCACTCAGCACCACAACAATGCCGATCGTGTTGGCGATGAAGTCCATCAGATCGGTGAATCGCCCCACGAACTGCTGCAGCCATTCGTCGAACCCGGCGTACGGGATCAGGATCGCCGCCGCGACCCAGACGCGTGGTCGCACGGCGAACCAGAACACGAATGCGAGCCCGCCGAACGCACCGAAGTGGACGAGCTTGTCGCTGTGTGGGATCTCGCCCGGGATCACGACACGCGGGTAGTGCGTCGCGATGAACAGCAGGATCCAGTAGATGACCAGCGCGATCTGCCAAGGTCTCTGCCGCACGGCCACGTCCGATAGTAGGCTGGATCCGTGAGGCTGCTGGTGGTGTTGCTCTTGGTTGCGTGCCAACAGGCACCCGCGCCACGGGTGTCGGCTGCCGACGAGAGCCCGCTCGGACGGGGCAGGCCTGGCGTCAGCGCCGGCGAGCTCGAGGGGATGCAGGACTTCGTGCGCGTGGTCGCGACCTCGGTGCCGACGACCGCGCTGCAACCGTGGTTGATCGCGGGGAGCTACCGCACGTGGTCGCACGAAGCTGCGCGACATCCCTCGAGCGGACCGCACGCGGAGGAGGTCGTGACCTACCTGTCTCCGTCGCTCGAGGACTCGCTTCGCACGAAGGCGAAGGCGCACCCACTACGAGCGGCGGCCGTGAAGGAGCTGTTCAAGGGTGGACAACATGTCGGGTGGGCGGTCAGCGTGAAGACCTCACCCGACAGCGCGGCCGGCAAGAACTGGTTCTGGTACGAGATCCTCTCCACGTCGCCCACCGCGAGGGCTCCGTACGAGGGTAACGGGGTCGAGATCTGTCGCGACTGCCATACCGAGAACGGGGGCATCGATCAGGTGCTGACCGACTTTCCGCTCCACTAACGAATGACTGAGCGTGTGCCGCACGTGCCCTGTGTCATGTGCCACGTGTTCCTCGCCCGATTGGAGGTTCCGTGCCGGCCGGCTTCGGCCCTAGATCTCGTTCGAGGTTCGCCCATCTTCCGCGCGCCACGTTCAGGACGAGTACGAGCACGTGGCACGAGCAACTTGTCGATGTTGAGTCCACTAACGACGGCGAGTCGTCTTCCGCTTCGCAATCGCCTTTGCAGGGCGCTGCTTCGCGGCGACGGCCGTACGAGGTGCCAGCTTCGCCGCTTTGGCGACCACCGGCGTCTCCTTCTTGGGCGCCCGTTCGCCGGGCTTCTCGAGGTACTGACTCCAGTCGACCTTGCGATCGGCGCTGGCGGTCCCGAACAGAAAGCCGACGAGGAAGAGGGAACACACCACGAGACGCATGGGACGACGAAGAGCACGGCGCGTGCCCGCCCCGAACCCGGGATCCTGCACGCGGGTTCGCTGGGTTATCGCGCGAGACCCGAGAGCGGATGCCCCGTCGGCGCGAGTGCGGTCCCTGGCCAACGGACTAGCCAGTGTCGTGACGACGACGGAAGCCGTCCTCTCGAAGAGGGGACGAACCCGGCGTCAGGCTGTGTGGATCCAGCGGGTGCAAGTCCCGTCTCGGTAAGCGGTGACGCGCCGAGTAGCAGACCCAGGACGCGGCCGGAGACTGGGAAATTCGCACGCACGGTTTGAAAGGGGGTCTTGCTGTCACCCATCGAGAGATGGGGAAAGGTTAGATCTACCAATGCACCGTTGGTCGTTGCTCGCGCTCCTCGTGGCCTGCCGCGACGACGCGGCTCCGCCGGCCGACGCGACTCCCGCTGATGGTGGCTTCCCGTCCGAGTGCACCGGTGCCTGTGCGGAGACCGTGCTGCGCGCGGAGTTCCGGCTGGTCCGCACGCTGGATCGCGCGGTCTATGGCAACAACGGCGACGGCACGCTGCATGTCGAGGCGTACCTCGGCGGCGAGGGCTGCCCGTCCGAGACGTCCCCGACGCCCGACTACACCCTCGTGCTCGGCAAGGTCGCGCCACCGAACGGGACGGCCCCGACGATCGCGACCGGTAACGTGCTCGACTTCGTCGGCGATCTGCTCGGCGGCGAGCTCGGCGCGCAGGCGCATACGGTGATCGTCCGTGCCGTGGCCGCGAAGCCCGACGCGTTCGTCGCGCTCGACGTCGATCTCGACTTCTTCGAGGGCAACCTCGATGGGCATCTCTACGCGACGCACTGCCCGTCGCTCGATAGCCCGTAGTTGCGGACACTTGGTTGCAGCGACCAGCGCGCGCGCCGCGGCTGATCGAGTGACCATACGCGGCGCGTCGAAACCCGCGACGCGATTGACATCTGCGCTGGCGCGAAAGCTGCTCGACGCGCTGTGACATATGCGAAGCCTGCTGTGGTCCCTGCCGTTGCTCGTTGCGTGCGCGTCGGAGGCGGTGCCCGACGAGGTTGTTTCGGGACCGGATGGCAAGGGTGATGCGGCGACCGTCGAGAAGTTGCTCGACCAGCTGATCAACGATGGCGAGCTGTCGGCGGCGGATATCGACAAGCTGTTCGAGAGCGCAGGTGACAAGGTGAACAAGGCCGAGATGCTCGTGATCCGCGATGCCGTCGAAGGCACCGGATACACCGTCCCGGCCGATGCCACGGCACGCGCACTCGAGCGCGCGACCACCGCGAACCTCCTCGCCGCAGAAGCACGCGAGCTCTCGCAGCGCGGCGGCTACGGTGGCAACGACGTGCCCGCGAAGGTGCACGAGCTCCTCGCGAAGGCGCGACTCAGCGGCGCGGCGGCGTTCGACGTTCGCGAGACCGACTCGCAAGGCGAGGGCGTGTGGAATCCGTATCCGACGACCACGCCGCCGACCGAGAACATGACGTTCCAGTACACGCTGATCACGCCCGAGGGACTCGCGGCGGATCTCGCGGACACCGCCGCCACGTACAACGCGATCATCGGCACCGAGCAGGTGACGCAGGGCGGGCAGACCTTCGAGCAGGTGAAGTACGCGAAGCATCGCGGCGGCACCGGCAGGATCGCCGCGCAGTACGACGAGGCGTTCCATCCCGACATCTTCGCGCGCGGCTCGTCCGACCAGAAGTGGGCGAACAACTGCGCGTTCCTCTCCGACGGCACGATCCACTGCTTGCCGGCGGCGCGACGCTCCGAGGTTCAGGATCTGATCCTGACGAACCCGCACCTGTCGCGGTGCAGCGAATTCTCCGGCTTCGAGGACGACTGCCACACGCTGATGTACCTGGGGCACATCGAGGCCTCGGGTGGCGTGATCACCGGCATCGAGGTCTCGGGGCGGTTGTCGAAGGAGATCGGCAAGGGCCGGATCAACGGCATCGATCCGATCGCCCTGTTCGAGGCGTGGGGCTTCCCGCTGCGCGCCGGCTTGACGATCAGCTTCGGCAACAGCTCCGACGGACGCCCGGTGCGCGACCTCGAGCACGGCGTGATCACGCGCCCCTGACGGACTAGTTGGCGGCCCAGATCGCGACGTTCAGATACGTCGCGAACGACACCCACAACAGATACGGCACGAGCAGCACACCGGCGAGGCGGCTCGCCCGGCCGAACAGGACGGCCGTGGCGGCGATCGAAAGCCACAGCAGGACGATGTCGACGAGCGCGAGCCCGGGCTCGTGTTGGCCGAAGAACAGCCACGACCACGCCGCGTTGAGCACGAGCTGGATCGCGAACATCACCAGCGCCGGCCGGCACTTGCCATCGGCGTTGATCAGGAACGCGTAGAGCGAGACGCCGATCATGAGGTAGAGCGACGTCCACGCGACGGGGAACACCCAGTTCGGTGGCGTCAGCGACGACTTCTCGAGGGCGAAATACCAGGCGTCGGGCGTGAACGCGGAGCCGACGGCACCGGGGAGCAAGCCGATCAGCAAACACCCGACGAGCGTCGCGAGGTGGTGGCGAACCGCGATGGTGGGAAGGCCGGTCATCTGTGGTTTCCGGCTGCGAGGCTCATGCCGCGAGCGCGAGGCGATCGAGCGTGGCGCGCAGTTGCTTGCGCGCGCGATGGGCTCGCACCTTGACGTTGCCGACGGTGAGCCCGAGTCGTTTCGCGACCTCGACCTCGGTATCGTCGGCGCGGGCGAGCAGGATGGCGCGATAACTGGGCGTCAACTCGGTGAGCGCCTGGTGCACGATCGCTCGCTCCTCGGCCTCGGCGATCAGCGTCTCCGACGATTTGGCGGGGTCGACCGCGGTGTCGAGCACCGAGGAGGACCCTTCGAGGCAGACCCGCGACCGGCGCTGGCGGCGAAGGTGGCCGAGCGCGGTGGTGGCAGCGATCCGGTAGAGCCAGGTGCGGTAGCGCGAGGTGCCCCGGAACGAGTCGCGATAGCGATACGCGAGGAGCAGCGCCTCCTGGGTGACGTCCTCCGCGTCGTCAGCACTTCCAACGATCCGGCGCGCCACGGCGTAGACGAAGCCGCGATCAGAGGGTTCGAAGCTGACCGGTTCTCTGGTCGTCTTGGGCGGCGAAACGTTCAAATCGTTCATAACGTCCATCATGAACGTTAAAACGTTCATGTCAAGGCCTGCTGTAACGTGCACCCCCACGAATGCATCGTAACGCCGTGAGACTCCTTACGACGCGCGATTTGGCCAACGCGCTTGGGGTGAGCGAGTCCTCGCTCAAGCGCTGGGTCGACTCCGGAAAGATCGCGGCCTCGCGGACCGAGGGTGGGCATCGCCGGATCGAGATCGCCGAGGCAGTGCGCTTCATCCGCGCGAGCGGCACGCCGCTGTTGCGCCCCGAACTGCTCGATCTTCCAGAGGTCGCCGCGGTTCGCGCGCAGGGCCCTGATCGCCTGCTGTCGTATCTGACCGACGGCAACACGCTCGGCGCGTCTGGCTGGTTGATGGCCCGTTACCTCGAAGGGGCGACCGTCGCCGAGCTCGGTGATGGCCCGATCCGCGAGGCGATGCACGCGCTCGGCGAGCTCTGGCGGCACGACGAGGGTGGTGTGTTCATCGAGCATTGCGGCACCGACACCTGCCTCCAGGCGGTCGCGCAGCTGCGGAGCATGATCGATGTGCCTCCGTCCACCGCGCCCCTCGCGCTCGGTGGGTGCCCGGCCGGCGATCCATACCTGCTGCCGACCCAGCTCGCGTCGATGACGCTGTCCGAGGTCGGCATGCGCTCGATCAACCTCGGTCCCGACACGCCGGTCTCCGCGCTCTCGGCCGCGGTCGCCATGCACAAGCCCAAGCTGGTGTGGACCAGCATCACCAACTCGCTCACACCCGCGCGGTCGAAGTCCCTGCGCGACTGGTTCGAGGAGCTGCCGGCCTCGATCATGATCGCGGTCGGTGGTCAGCAGGCGAGCGGGCTCGGCAACCTGCCGTCGCGCGTACGTCGCGTCCACACGCTGGTCGAGCTCGCCGCCCTCGCCGCCGCGATCGTCAAGAAGTAGTCCGGAAGCGGAGCCGGATCGCGGAGCGGCGGTAGCCGAAGATCCGGCGGAGCATCTTCTCGATCACGAGCTTGTTCGCGATCGCACCGAGCGGGCCGAGCGGTGGCGCGTAGTGCACGACATCTTCCATGATGGTCTTGCCGTTGCGCTCGATGAAGCGGTGCTCGTGCCACCACGCCCGGTACGGGCCGCGCTCCTGCGAATCGACGAACGCGACACCGGGGATCCACTTCTCGATGCGCGTTCGCCAGCGCATCGGCAACCCGGCGACGCGGATCTTGTAGTCGATGGTGGAGTTGCGCTGGACGTCCTCGGGAGCCTTCGTGATCTGGAACGCGAGCTCTGCGGGCGTGATCGCGGCGAGGTTGCTCGGCGACGAGAAGAACGCGAACACCTCGCGGAGCGGCGCATCGAGCTCGGTGTGCGCGTGCAGCGTGTAGCGCGGGCGGCGCTTGCGGAGGTACGGGGACTCGGGGATGTCGCGCACGCGCCCGATGTCGGTGGTGTCCTCGACCAGATCCTCGAGCGCGGACTCCAGCGTGGGGAACGCGAACTCGAAGCCATCGGCGAGGAGCCTGCGGGGGATCACGCGCTGTCCACCAAGCAGCATCGACGCCGCCTCGCCGAGCACGAGCTTGACGGCGAACGCAGGGGCGGGGAGCTCGACGGAGAGATCGATCGATGCGGCGATCATCTGGGCGAGCTCGCGCTGCGGCACCGGGTGGGGCGCGGTGAACGCGACCGTGCCAGCGAGCGAATCGATCGCGCGGAGCAGCCCGGCGACGAGATCCTCGAGGTGGATCCACGACACCCACTGCCCGCCACCACCGAGCGACCCGCCGAGGTGCCAGCGCGACAGCCGGAGCAACGGCTCGAGGGCACCGCCACCACGGCCGAGTACGACCCCGAACCGCGCGATCACGATCCGCGATGCGGCCGCCTCGTGCGCGGCGGCTTCCCACGCACGGCAGAGCTCGGCGGCGAACCCGACGCCGGTGGCAGAATCGTCGTCGATCAGATCGTCACCGCGATCGCCGTAGGCGCCGATCGCACTGGCCGAGACGAACACCGGGAGCCGCTCGGGGCGCTTCGCGATCGAGGTGACGAGGCGCTTCGTCGACGCGACGCGACTCTCGACCAGCGCGTGCTTGCGCTTCGACGTCCACCGCCGACCGGCGATCGACTCACCGGCGAGGTTCACGATCGCATCGGTCGAACGGACCGCCGCGTCGAGGGCGTCGTCGTCGGCGAAGTCGAACACGTCGACCCCGGCGGGCAGCAGTCCTCGAGCGCGATCGGGGTTGCGTGCGGCGACGCAAACGGCGTGACCTGCGCCCTGGAGGCCGAGCACGAGAGCTCGCCCGATGAAGCCGGTGGCGCCGAGGACAAGCGTGCATGGCATACCGTACTGGGATGGACCGCACGTCCCAAAGGTTGCGCGTAACGTCGGCGTGCCGGGGGATGTCGGCTCTCGTCGACAACCTGGCGAGCTTCGCAGTCCGCAAGGCTGACCTCGCGATGGGTCGGCGCAACGCCCTGATCGCGAATCCGGCGTGAGATGCTCTCGCGGTGAATTGCCCTTACTGCAACGCGGCGCTCGCACCGGGAAGTGGCTTCTGCGGTGCGTGCGGTCACCAGCTCCCGCAGCAGCCGCAGCCGCAGCCGCCGCAGCAGCACGGATACCCGCAGCAGCAGGGATACCCGCAGCAGCAGGGACACCCGCAGCCACCGCAACCGGGATACCCGCAACAGCAGCAGCAAGCGTATCCACAACCAGGGCACGCGCCGCCGCCGGGCTACCCGCAGGGCCAGCCGTACCCGCAGGCTGCACCGGCACAGATGCAGGGGCAGGGTCCGCAGGCGGGCTATCCGCAACCGGGCTATCCGCAACCCGGTTATCCACCGCAGCAACCACAAGGTCAGTTCACGCCGCAGGGTCAGTATGCGCCGCCGCCGATCCGGCCGTTCCCGGTCGTGATGCAGCAGCGCTTCACCCGGCTCACCGGCCAGTTCTTCATCGCACCCGCGCGCCTGTTCTTTCTGTGCGAGAGCCAGAAGGGCGGGCTCGGCGTCGCGCTCGGTCGTGGGCTCGGCGGCATCGTCGGTGGCGTGATCGCGGCGATGGCTGCACCGACACCCGGCATGGCCGCGCCCGTGATCGACGAGCCGATGCTGTTTCAGGCGGTGCAGAACATGCCGGGCTCGATGGTGATGGAGCCGCCGCAGTTCAAGGCCATCAAGGTCACGATGTGGACGCGCGGCATCTTCTACGGCGGCAAGACGTACGCCTTGCCGGAGGGGCTCGATCGCGACTGCAAGACCGAGCTCGGTCACTGGTGCCGCGCGAACAACGTGAAGAGCGCGGGCTTGATCAAGTAGCGGATAACTCACCGCGTCGTGCGCGCCGAAAGTTCCATTCCCGAGGAGCCGTTGCAACTTCGCTATGCGATAACGGCCGCGTTATGAGCGTGACCGCGATCGCGTCGATCAATCGCTTCCCCGCCGAGCTAGCTCTGCGGGTCTACGACACGATGCTCCGCGCCCGCCTCCTCGAGGAGCGGCTGATCACCATGTACAAGCAGGGTGACGGCTTCTTCTGGATCGGCGGTCCGGGGGAGGAGGCGTTCAACGTGTCGCTCGGCATGTTGGTCGACAAGGGCCAGGGCCTCCAGCACGACTACCTGCACCTCCACTATCGGTCGAGCGCCACGCTGCTCGCGATGGGTGCAGATCCGGTGGACTCGCTCCGCCAGATGAAGAACACCGCGACCGACCCGTACTCGCGCGGTCGCAACTTCGCGGGCCACTACTCGGCGCGCAAGTGGAACGTGGTCCCGGTGACCTCACCGATCGAGATCCAGTACTCGATCGCGATCGGCACCGCGCGCGCACAGCGCGAAGGGACGAAGGGCATCTCGATCGTACAGGGCGGCGATGCCGGCACGGCCGAGGGCGATTTCGCCACCGCGCTGGTGTGGGCGTCGCGCAAGGGGAGCGAGCTCCCGCTGTTGATGATCGTCACCAACAACCGGTGGGGGATCTCGACGACCTATCAAGGGCAGCACGGCTACGATCAGATCTCCGAGCGCGGCAAGGCGTTCGGGATGCCGGTCGCGATCGTCGACGGCAACGATCCGGAAGCGTCGTGGGCCGCGCTGACCAAGGCGATCGACTACGTCCGCACGCACCGCAAGCCGTACCTGCTCGAGGCGATGGTGTCGCGGTTGCGCGGTCACTCGTCGGCGAGCGGTGCGAATCTGGTGAAGGAAGAGCTCGACTGCGTGACCGAGATGGAGAACAAGCTCGAGGAGCGCCGCGTGATCACGCGCTCGCGGATCGACGAGCTGCGCACGCAGTACACGCAGGAGTTGCTGGTGGCGAGCCAGAAGGTCCTCGAGGAACCGATGCCCCAGCCCGAGTCGGTGTGGGACTACGTGTTCGCCGATCGCAACATCGTCGGTGAGGAGTCGTAATGCCCACCATGATCCAGGCGATCCGCCTAGCGCTGCATGTCGGCGAGTCGCGGCTCGGCGTGACGGACATCTTCGGCGAGGACGTCGGTCCGCCGCTCGGTGGCGTGTTCACCGGCACGCAGGGGCTGAAGACCGCGTGGAACACCCCGCTCGACGAGCGCGGCATCGTCGGCACCGCGATCGGGCTCGCGCTCGCCGGCAAGAAGCCGGTCGCCGAGATCCAGTTCTGCGACTACGCGTTCAACACGATCGATCTGCTGAAAGTGGCCGGCAATACCTTCTGGTCGACGGCCGGCGACTGGAACGTGCCGATGGTGCTGATGACGCCCGTCGGGGCCGGCATCCGCGGCTCGATCTATCACTCGCACTCGTTCGACGCGACGGCGACGCGGATCCCGGGCTGGAAGATCGTGATGCCGTCGACGCCGCTCGACGCGTACGGCCTGATGCTCAGCGCGATCCAAGACCCGAATCCGGTGTTCTTCCTCGCACCGAAGGCGCTGCTGCGCCTGAAGAGCAAGCCCGACGAGAACATCCCGGGCGCGCCCGCCGACGATCGCGTGCTGTCGCAGATGATCGACGCACCACTCGGCGATCGCACCCAGTGGGCGCCGCAGTGGCCGCAGGTCGAGGAGTACTACGTCCCGATCGGCAAGAGCCGCGTCGCGCGCGAGGGCTCGCACGTCACCGTGTTGACGTACGGCCGCAACGTGCAGATGGCGCTCGCCTCCGCCGAGGAGCTCGCCGCCGAGGGCATCGACACCGAGGTGATCGATCTCCGCACGCTGCACCCGTACGACTGGCCGGCGATCGAGGCGAGCGTGCGCAAGACCAACCGCGTGCTCTGCGTCAACGAGGACACCGAGATCACGAACTTCGGCGAGCACCTGATCCGCCGGATCATCGAGGAGCTGTTCTACGAGCTCCACGCGCCGCCCAAGCTGGTCGCCGGTGCGCACCTCCCGGGCATCGGCCTCGCGGATGCGCTCGAGATGGCGAGCGTGCCGCAGAAGCCGCAGATCACGGCGGCGATTCGCGAGCTCGCACAGCACGAGCCATGAGCCGCGAGATCGAGCTCTTCTTCGATATCGGTTCGGCCTACAGCTATCTCGCCGCCACCCAGCTGGCGGGCGTCGCGGAGCGCACCCAGACCCCGGTGCGCTGGCGGCCGTTCCTCCTCGGGGCAGTGTTCAAGGCGACCGGCAATCACACGCCGGCGACGATCCCCGCGAAGGCGCGCTGGATGATCGGCGATCTCGGCCGCTGGGCCGCGCACTACGGGATCCCGATGAAGATGCCGAGCCGATTTCCGCTCAACACCCTCCGTGTACAGCGCTTCCTCGTCGGAATCGAGCGGGCGGATGTCAGCAAGGTCGCGACCGCGGCGCTGTCGTTGTTCACCGCGTACTGGGCCGAGGATCTCGATCCGAACGCGGATGGCGTGCTGTCGAAGGCCGCGGTCGCAGCGGGGTTGGATCCTGTGGTGACGATCGCGGCGATCGAGGTACAGGAGACCAAGGATCAGCTGCGCGCGACGACTGACGAGGCGATCGCGCGGGGGGCCTTCGGTGCGCCGAGCCTGTTCGTCGGCGACGTGCTGTTCTGGGGCAACGACCGGTTGCCGCTGCTCGAGAAGCATCTGGCGTAGCAGGTAGGATGCATGCGATGGAGCGGCCGCCGGCAACCGCGAGATACGTCGCGATCGCACAGCTCGCAGGTGCGGTGCTGGTGGCGGTGCTCGGCATGGTCGGCGGCGGGCTCGTGCAGGTCGAGCTTGCCGCGCCCGGCGCGAGGTGGAGCGCGCAGTTCTATTCGAAGATGCTGACGTTCCACGGGCTGACGCCGCTCGCGATCGGGGCGGCACCGCTGGCGGGCGGGCTCGGTTATCTCGCGATCGCGAAGCTCGTCGGGGCGAAGCGCATCCCTGGGTCCGCCCTCGCGTGGGTCGCGTTCGGCGTCTGGGTGATCGGGATCGCGTGCTCGATCGTCGCGGCGCTGATCGTGACCAACGACACCGGGTGGACGTTCTACACGCCCTTCACCGTCGGTGAACCGAGGACGCCGGTCCTGCTGTATGTCGGCCCGCTCGCGATCGCGGCGTCGGCCACGCTCTACGCGGTGCACCTCGCGATCGTGGTGATCGCACATCGAGCGCCGAGCCTGCAGGTCGCGATCGCGGCCGTGCTGGTGGTCGCGCTCGGTGGCGCGGGTGTCGTCGGGATCTGGATCGCGTTCGATGCGATCCAACCGCAGGACCCGAACACCTTCTCACTCGTGCTGGCTCTCGGCCTCGCGACCGCGGCGATCGCCGGCGACAGCACGTCGAGCCGCGTGGTGACGCTGATCGCGCTCGCGGTCTCCTTGCTGTGGGCATTCCATCCGCATGTCGTGCTCGCGCTCGCGCTCGCGGGCCTGTGGATCGCACTCGCGATCATGGGTGGGTTCTCGCGGCCGACGGTCGCGTTCGTCGTGTTCGGATGCTCCCCGGCGATCGTGGCTCACGGGCTTGCCGCCGGGTTCCTCACCGGCACGACGGAGCTTCACCTGTTCGACACCCACTTCGTGGTCGGCACCTATCACCTGCTGATGGCGCTCGTCGGGTTCGCCGCGCTCGCCGGTGTTCACGCCTGGAGCTCCTTCACGTACCACCCTCATAGGATCCTGGCGTGGATCGGCGGTTGCGTGTGTAGCGCGGGCTTGTTCCTCCACGCCTACGGCTCGCTCGTCGCCGGTAGCGCCGGCATGCCGCGGCGCTACTGGGACTACGACCCGATGTTCACGGCGAGTCACACCCTCTCGATGTGGGGAGCCGGCGTGCTCCTCGTCGGCGCGGTGCTGATCGCGGTCGCGTGGTTCGTCGGTCGCGTCACCGCGCCGGCCACGGGCTCGCGATGACATGCGAGTTGCGAAACTCGTCGGTTAGCCCGTCGAGATGGCGCACCTCGGCGCGCGTCATCGCCGCGATCGGGATCGTGCCGCGGAACCACCACCAACCTCGATAGGTGCGCGCGCAGACACGTCCCGCGAACCACGCGATCGCCGCGCGGCGCATCGTCTGATACGCCCGCCCGTGGTGCTTCGGCTGCTTGAGGATGCCGTGCTCGTCGACGTAGAGCTCGAACTGACGGTGGTAGCGAGACTCGATCGGGTGACGCCGCACCATCTGGAGCAGGTGATCCTCGACGATGTGGCGCCCCGCCACCGTGCGCGCGTCGAACCGAGCGCGCAGCTCCGAGTACACCTTCGACCACGGGCGCTCGACCTGCGACGCGAGCCAGCGCTGCGCGGGGCCGAGCTTGTCGCGGAAGTCCTTGGAGACGAACTTGATCGAAACCGGAGCGGACGCCTCCGCTTCCTCGAGATCCTGCGCCACGACGTCGAGCCATGCGCGCGTCTTCGCGCGCTCGACACCGTGAGACCGACGACGGTCCCAGCTGTTTCCACGTGAGCGACCGCCCTCGATGACGGTGCGCGAGAGATCTTTGCGAGCCACAGATCCACCTTTCCCAAAGCGGTGGCGGGCTCGCGAAGCAACAGCGCTACGCGATCAGGCCACCAGACGTATCTGGAACAGGAGGAAACGGATCAGCATCGGACCGGTGTGTAGGGGAAGCGCGAGCGATCGGCAAACTCGATCTCGCAACTCGCGATGGCCGCTCCACAAGTTTGTCGACGTCGCACGCTGTCGCGCGGCGTCTCACGTCATGAAGCGCACGATGCGAACGAACAGCTCGTCGGCATGCGTGGTCGACGGAAACTGCGAATAGAGGACGAGGAGCGCGACGGCGACCCCTGCCCCGAGCGCGACGGGCTTCCAGCCAGCGACCCGGCGCAGCGCGACGCCGGCGAGCCCGAACACGAGTACAAAGTACGGGATCACGCCATAGAGCCCGTGGTCTCCGATCAGCGCGCTCAGCACGTTCGGTGCGGCGCGGCCGTCGGCGAGCAGCCGCACCGAGATCTCGAAGAACGGGTTTCTCACGAGCTCCGCGCGACCCTGGTAGTTCAGCTCGTCGGGCCACGGGATGAACGTCGCCGACGAGGTCGCATAGATGGCGATGCCGACGAAGATCGTCCCTGCGGCGATCCCGAACAACCACCACCTCGTCTTCCACCGGTCGAGCGCCGTCGCGACCAGCGGCAACAGGAACGGCAGCATCACCGTGATGTAGCGAGGCCCGACCGACCAGCCCGCGCGCCACATCGCGAGAGATGACACGAACACGAGGTACAGGATCGCGAGCGTCGAGCAGGTCACCGCCGTGGCTCGATCGCGCTTCCACAACAGCACCGCACCGGGGACGGCGAGGAGCAGCCACGGTGCGAGCGTGAACAGCCCGTTATCGGGCGCCACCGTCGAGCCGAGGAACGAGTGCATGCGGAAGCTGGAGAGTCCGAGGAAGCCCTGGTTCTGGAGGCCTTCCCACGGCGTCTTGACGCACGCCGGGTCGTAGCCGGTACACAGCGGCGAGCCGAACGCGGCGTGGTGATACGCGAGGAGGATCGCGATCGGGATCAGCGCCGCCGCGGTCGCGATGCCGAGGATGCGCGCGTACTCTCTCCCGGTGCGACCGCGCAGCTTGACGATCGCGTGGATCGCGATCACCGGGATCGCGAACGCGGCCTGGTAGTCCACCAGCGGCGCACAGCCGGCGAGCAAGCCAGCCGCGATCAACGCACCGGTGCCGCGCTTTCGATCCGCGTAGTCGAGCGCGAGGATCCAGCACGCCCCGACGACGACGGCCGAGAGCTGGTGCGCGATGAACATCACCGAGAACGTCATCGCCATCGAGCCGAGCGCGTAGGCGACCAGCACGACGCGGACGACGGCCGGATCCGCATAGCGTTCGAGGAAGCCCGACAGCAGGCGCAGGAACAGCAGCGTCGGGATCACGCCGGCGACGATCCGGCACAGCCACACCGTGAAGTCCAGGGTAAGCTCGCCGAACAGGGAGCATGCTGCGTAGACCGGCGCGACCAGCATCGACGAGCCCGGCGCCTTGTTCGAGTACGAATGTCCGCCGGCATCGGCGACATCCGGCGTCTTGCCCCAGCGCTTGACGCCGTGATCGATCGCGAACGTATGGTCGTCGACCATCGCCGTGACGAGGTAGACGCGCGGCAGCTCGTTCGCGTTCTTGGTCTTCGGAAAGTGCGGGAAGATGTAGAGGTATGCGCAGGCGATCGCGATCAGCCACGCGTTGCGTTTCAGCCAGGGCCCCACTCGGGAGCCGTCATATCACTCAAACGACGATGACGGCGAACGCGACCAGCCCGACGAGCGCGGCGCCGCACATCGCCACGATCGTGCGATTGCGCTGCTTGAGCTCGACGATCAGGTGCTTGAGCTCGCGCGCCGAGCTCGGATCGACCGCGATCACGGCGCTCGCGAATTTGGGGTCCGGTTTCATCCTATCGGGCACACTGTCGAACAAAATCCTCGCCGACGGGATCTGCGCCGTCTCGCCCGTGTGGACGCCGTACAGCACGCTGTCCGTGCTGCTGGTCGACCCGAGGTCGGCGTAGCGATCCTCGATCGGTAACTCGACCGCCCCGTCGGTCTCCTCGTCCACCAACTCGCCCCGCTTGAACCAGTTCGTCTCGCGGAATTTCGCCATGCAACCCGACTCGACCCGTTGCCCGTGTTGATGAGGGATGGGTGGGGTAGCATTCGCAGCGCCATGTCAGATCCCGATGTAGGTCGAAATCCGCAGGCCCGAGAGATGGCGGACGAATCCATGGTCCGGAACCTTGCCGCGCAGGCGGACGCGATCTGGCCCCAGGAGATCGCGGTGATGCGCCGCTACCAGCCGCGGACCGTCCTGGACCTCGGGTGTGGCACCGGGGAGATCACGGCGCGGATGGCCGAGTTGTTCCCGGAGGCGCAGATCACGGGAGTCGACCTGATCGAGGCCCACCTCGAGCTCGGGCGAGACAAGACGGCGCAGTTCGGCGGGCGCGTGACGTTCCAGGTCGGGGATGCGTTCGAGCTGCCGTTCCCCGCGGGCACGTTCGATCTCGTGGTGTGCCGGCATGTCGTGCAGTCGATCCCGACGCCCGAGCGCGTGCTCGCGGAGATGACCCGCGTCGCGCGACCCGGCGGCTGGCTCCACGTGATCGCGGAGGACTACGACATGATCCACGCGTCGCCCACGCGTCGCGATGTCAGCTACTTCTGGCACGCGGCGCCGCGCGCGTACTCGAAGGCGACCGGCGTCGACCTCCATATCGGGCGATCGATCTTCCAGCACCTGCGCGCGTTGCCGCTCGAGGACATCGACGTCTACTACGCGCACGTCGACACGATCCACACGCCGCGGCCGACGTTCGCGGCGATCTTCACGGCGTGGCGCGATGGCTATACCGAGCCGACCGCGAAGGCACTGGGGATCTCCGAGGCGGAGGCGCGCGACTACTTCGACGCGACGATCGAGTGCATCCAGAGCCCCGATGGCTTCGCGGTGTGGGTGGTGCCGATCTGGACCGCGCGAGTGGCGTAAGACGTCGCCCGATCGCGCGTTCATGCAACATGCGGCGCCGCTTCGCTTTCTTTGCAACGGTGTGTGCTTTGGCGGCCACTGGATGCCCGCTGCCGTGCCCCCCCGGATCCTTGCACGGTAGCGGCAAGTGCATGCAACGGGCGACGTCGACGCCCGTGAAGCCGCTGGTGCTGGCAGCGCAGCTGGTCAACGAGACCGCAGCGCCGATCAGGGTGTCGATCCAGGTCTCGAAGCGCGCGCTGCTCTGCGATGCCGCACGTGGCGTCGACGGCGCCCGCATCCTGGCGGACGTGCTGCCCGCGCCCATCGACGCGTACTCGGTCCCGGCGTGGGCTCGGCTCGCCGGCGTGCACCAAGATCTGCTCCCGAAGCAGTCGATGGAGCTCGTCCACACGACCGGCGTCGAATGCGCGGCCGTCCGGGTATGGACGGAGACCGGGCTGTTCGAGCGTCGTGTGCTCGTCCGCGATGGGAGCATCTTCGCGCTGCGTCGCGATCCACGCGGTGCGCAGGTCCTCGTCGATACGGCGAGCGGCGCGGTGATCGAAGCGACGCCCGACGCAGCCTTCGAGGCGACTCCACCGTGTCCGCCGCCGACCCAGCTGCTCCGCGTTTCGAGCGTTGCGTCTGTGGGGACGCTCACGGTCCGCAACGTCGAGGCCGCAACCGTCGCGAACGAGCAGTGCACGCGCGTCACCGCTTCCCGTGGTCCGATCGATCGCGAGTGGACGATCTGTCCTGCCAGCTGGTGGCCGTTCGCTCCCGGCGCGGCGCTGGCCGCGGTGGGCGCTCGCCAGGCGGATGGCCTCGATATCCTGTTCAGCTTCATCGAGGAGACCCCAACCACGCTCACGCAGAGGCGGGTCGTTGCCTACCGCGCCACGCCCCAGCAGCTTGCACCGATCGTCGGCATGCTCTCGCTCGAGCCCGAGGGTGAGATGTGCCGCTCCGAGCTCGGGCTGGCACGCGTCGCGCGGGTGGTCGTGACCGCAGATGGCGCCAAGACCGCCGTCGACCCCGGGTTTCGCTACCGTGCGACTCCCAAGGACGAGATCCTGATCCACTACGCGCAGCGGATCTACAGCGGCGTCACCGAGGCCGTGGGCGACCGGATCGATGTCGTCGTCACGACGAAGCCGTGACGGGGAAACCGGGCGCGAACACGTCGGCCATCCGCAGCGGGTTGCGAATGTCCTGGCCGATCATCCACGCGAGCGCGGCCTCGATGCCCTCGCGGTCGTGAGCGAGTTGCGCGGCCCGCAAGCGCGCGATCGTCGCGCACAGCGGGAAGTCGTTGGTGTCGGCGAGCTCCGCGGTGAACACGAGGCGCTCGATCGCCTGCTTGCGATCGCCGCGCTGCGCGATCGAGGCACCGGTGAGTAGCCCGCTCCAGATCCCGCAGTAGTTGATCTGCTGCGCGTCGAGCAGCGCTGCCCGATACTCGGTCTCGGCGAGGTTGCCCTCGCACGCGGCGAGCCGACCGAGCAGCCAGTCCGCGATCGCGCGCGCGATCTGGATGCGCAGCAGGTACGCACCCTCGGCCGCCGCGAGCCCGGGCCGCGCCCAGCTGCCCTGCACGGCACCCTCACCGCGATATAGCGCGAGCTCGACCCGCGCGCGCAGCTCGAGGAAGTGCTGGAGGTGGTACTTGCCCTCGACGGGAGGTGTCCATTGGCTGCGCTCGAGGTCCGCGCCGGCGAGATCCGGGCGATCGTGCGCGAGCCACAGCACGTTGAACCATCGCGTCAGCGACGCACCGACGTAGCGATCGTCGCGCCGCTGCGCATCGCGCATGTACTCGTCGTAGAGCGCGCGGAGCTCGCCCCACGCACCTTGATAGTCGGTGGCGCGCAGGCGATGGATGCGGATCGTGTTCTGTTCCCAGGCGACGCCGGACAGCGTGCGGAACCGCTGATCGCAGTCCTTGAAGATCTCCACCGCGCGCCGGAACTTGCCGTCGTAGTAGGCGACGAAGGCTTCGCCGAGCGTGAAGTACGCGCGGGCCCACGGATCCTCGGGCAGCATCTGTTGCGCGATCCAGTTCGCGCTGCGCAGCAGCTCCACCGCACGCTGGCGACCCGCGTCGGACTCCTGCGCGCGATAGATCGCCTCGAACACCAGCGAGCGGATGCACCGCCTGGGATCGCCGCTCTGCATCGCGAGCCGCACCGCGCGCGCCTGGAAGTCGGCACCGCGCACGTTGTCGACCAGCACGAGCCCGAGCGAGGTGGATTGATAGACGTCGAGCAAGCGGAGCAGGGGGGCCGACGGTGCGACGGGAGCGAGCTCGATCGGATGCGCGTCGATCTGCGCGCGATTGGCTTCGAGCAACGCGAGGGCCTCGTTCGGCGTCTCGGGCACGCGCTCGCCGAGCTGAGCGAGGACATCGCGGAGCTCCGACAGCCCGCGATCGACGTGACCGGAGACCAGCAACTGATCGGCGGCGTGGCGACGGCAATCGAGCTGATCGCTCGGATCGGTGGTGACCTTCGCTGCGGCGAGATAGCTGTCGGCTGCTTCGCCACCGCGGCCGGCCGAGGCGAGTGCCTCGGCGAGCTGGAGGTAGAGCGCGCGCGCATGCGTGGCATCGCGCGGGCCTGCGTCGAGCGCGTTGCGCAGGAACTCCGCGGCGCGATCGAAGGCGAGGGAGGCGAGCGCCTTCGCGGCGGCCTTCTCGGCGAGGTCGCCACCGCGCGAGGTATCGCCGGCGGCGAACAGGTGACGGACGACTTGCTCGGGGGACGACTCGGCGAGGCCGGCGCGGATCATCGCGTGCGCGACGTGCGACGACACCACCGCGAACTGCGAGGGCTCGAGCCGCGTCACCACGGCTTCGCGCACGCGATCGTGATACGGCTCGACGAGACTGCCCCCGCCCGAGGTCTTGACGAAGCGTGCGGCGCGCAGCGCGTTGACCAGCGGTGCCGACCGGGTGGGCGACATCTCCGACGCATCGGAGGCGACGCGCAGATCGATCGGACTACCGGCGACCGCGATGATCTGGAGCAAGTGGCGCGTCTCGGGCTCGAGCGCCATCGCGCGTTGCCACAGCGCCTCGTCGAGCTGCGTGGTCGAGGCGAGATCCGAATCCGCGTGGAGGGCGAGGTGATGTGCGAGCTCGGCGAGGAACAGCGGATGGCCGCCGGCCTCGCGCGCGATCGCCTGCCGGCGCGCATCCGAGATGGTGTCGCGCGGGAGCAGGCGATCGACGAGGAACATCGCGTCGTCGGGTGGCAGCGGCCCGACTTCGATCACGCGCGGCACGATCCCCGCCTGCTTCGCGGTGACCGCGGGCGCGTCACTCGTTGTCTCGCCGCTGCGGATCGACGCCACGAACACCAGCGGCGGAGCGACCGCGGGATCGAGCAGCTCGCGCAACAACAGGAAGCTATCGGGATCCGCCCACTGCAGATCGTCGACGAACAGCACCAGGGGCTGCATCGCAGCCACGCGTGCGAGCAGCTCGACGACGGAGGAGAAGGCGCGGCTGCGCAGCTCCATCGCGCTGACGTTCGGATCGTGAGTCACCGCGTTCGCGAACACCGGCACGCGCCGCAGCGTCGGGAACAGGCGCGCCGCGAGCATCGTCGACTGCGGGAACAGGTCCATCACCCGATACGGATCCATCGTCACCAGGTGGCGCGAGAGCGCGTCGAACATGCCGTCGAACGCCTTGTACGACACCGTCTCCGCGGCGTAGCAGCGGCCCTTGAGCACCAGCGTGCCGGTGCCGTGGACCTCGTCGAGAAAGCGGCGGACGAGGGCGCTCTTGCCGAGACCGGACGGGCCTTGCACGAACACGGTGACGGCACCGCGGCGGGCCTCCGCGAGCGCGTTGTGCAGCACGCCGAGCTCGGCGCGGCGGCCGACGAAGACATCCTGCGCCGCCGCCGCCGAGGTTCCGAGCATCGGCGCCGAGGCGCGCGCGCCGAGCAACCGGAGCACCTCGTCGCCGCGCGGGCGCGACGCCGGATCCGGCGACAACAGGCGATGGCAGAGATCCGCGAGATCGAGCGGCACGCCGAACGCCAGCACGCTCGGGGCGGGAGGTAGCGTCTTCTTCGCCTCGATCAGCTCCCACACGGTCTCGCCCTTGAACGGCAGCCGTTGCGTCAGGATCTGATACATCATCACGCCGACCGCGTACCAATCCGCGGACGGACCGACGGCGGCGCCGGGCATGCCCTGCTCGGGTGCCATGAACGTCGGCGTCCCGGCGATCGTGCCGGTGGCCTCGAGCTCGGCGAGGATCGCTTCGTCGGCGATCAGCCCGAAGTCCATGATGACGACCCGGCCTTCCTTGGTGACCAGGATGTTGCCGGGCTTGATGTCGCGGTGAACCTTGCCGGCGTCGTGCAGGGCGTTGAGCCCAGAGGCGAGCTGGGCGAGCGCATCGCGCAACCGCGGTTCGTCGAACGGCAGCACCGATGGATCCGTCGTCGGGCGGTCGGGCTCTTGCTGGACGGGGAGCTGCGTCCCCGAGCCGGACGGTGCGTTGACGAACTCGAGCATCGTGCCGGAGTTCCCGCGACCGGCGCCGAACTCGACGAGCGTGCCCTTGGGTTCGGTGCCGGCTGCGAGGGCGGGCTCGGCCGTGGTGACGCGCTTCTTGATGAACGACATGAAGTCCGTGCCGTCCACGACCTCCATCGTGAAGAACCAGTGGCCCTCGGCCTGGAACAGCTCGTAGAGCGAGCACAGGTTCGGATGCGACAGATCGGCGAGCGCGCGGAACTCGTTCTTGAAGTGATAGAGCAGATTCGCGTCCATCGACCGCAGCGTCTTGAGCGCCACGAGCATGTCGCGCTCGCCATCGCGCGCCTCGTACACCACGCCCATGCCACCCTCCCCGAGGGTGCGGCGTATCTCGAACCGCGAACTACTCACCCGTGTCCAGCGTAACGCAGTCAGGGCCCGTTCTGCGCGCCATCGCGCTCGGGAGCGCACGTCGAGACACCGGCGCCGGTCACCCGGTACGGAATCGTCCCCATCACGACCTTCGATTCTCCGGTCTGCCGATTGACCGCGTAGACCTTCGGGCCGGTGCCGACGGTGACGAACACGAAGAACGTGCCGCCCCACTGCCCGAACGCCCAGGCGCTGACCGAGCCGATATCACCGACGTTCCACTTCTGACCGACGGGACCGCCCGACTTCTTGTCGATCTCCTGGATGAACGAGGTGCCGTCGTCGACGGGAAAGAACCCGAACAGCTTGCCCTCGCTGGTGCCGGTGAGCTCGGGGTTGCGGCCTTCGGAGGCGGCGATCCGCCCCACCGACGCCGGCGTGGGCGGCGTCTTGCCGGTGTCGATCGCGGACAGCGTCTGGCCGTACTCGCCGGAGATGTACAGCTTCTCGGCCTTCGCCGTGGAGTCGTCGGTGGCGAACCCCATGCCGAACGTTCGCGAGCCGGCCGAACCGGCGACGAACCCGGAGGGCTCGCACTTCGCGGTGTGGATGTCGACCTTGTAGACCTCGCCGCTCTGGTAGCCGACCCAGGCCGTGCCCTGCCGATCGACCGACATCGAGAACGGCGACGTGTAGTCACCGCAATTGAGGTTGCCGATCAGCCGGAACGGATCGCCGTTCTTGCGCGGGTCGTAGGACAGGAAGTTGTTCCGGTCGTCGACGAGATAGATCAGCTTGTTCGCGTCGTCGTCGCAGGTCGCGACGCAGCGGTTGTTCTTGCAGCCATCCTTGCAGGTGCGCAGGCGGCGGCCGAGGTAGCCATCTTGCTCGCACGCGACCAGCGAATTGCCGACGCAGACCTTCGGCTCCTTCGGATCGCACCGCTCGTCATCATCGCGATCGTTCCCCGCCATCCGTGAGCTTCCATCGTGCTGCGAGCTGCACTGGCAGCCGGCAACCAGGACGAGGGCAAGAACGACCGCGCGCACGCCTAAACCTAGCGTTTGCGGGTGGTCTCTACCACCCACTTCGAGATCAGCTCGAGCGTCTCCTTGTCGAAGGTCTCCTCGATCTCGCCATACTCGTCGAGCGCACCCGTGGGCGCGTGCTGGGACAGGTGGTTGAGCCCGACCCGCTTCTCGGTCTTGAAGCTCTTGTTGCCGGCCTGCTTGAGCGCCGCGGTGATCTTGTCGAAGTTGATGTCGGCGGGGACCTGCGTGTCCTTATCGCCGGTCACCAGCAACACGGGGATGCGCAGCTTGACCCACGCGACCACGGGGTCCGTCTTGAAGAAGCTGATCGTCCACGGGTTCATCACCTCGGCCTTCCGCGCCTCGAAGCCCGCATCGATCTCGGCATCCGTCAGGGCCGGCCTGCCGAGCGCCTTCATCGCGTCGGCCGACGTCTTCTTGAACGCGGCCTTGATGTCGGCTTCCTTGCCGGTGGCGACCACCTTGCCCAGCATGCGCTGTCCTTCGATCACGACCTTGATCACGTCGGCGGGGAGCTGGCTCGCCTTCAGCGAGATCTCCATCTGCATCGGCACCAGCTCGACACCCGAGACACCCGGCGCGGCAAGCCCGACGATGAACGCGACCTTCGACCTGGTGGCGACGAACGGCGCGATCACGCCGCCGATGCTGTGCCCGAGGATGCCGGCGCGCTTGCCGTCGATCTCGGGCTGCTTCGCGAGCCAGTCGAACGCGGCCTTGGCATCGGCGATGTCGGTATCGAGCGTGCCGAGCGGACCGGTGGTCTTGCCGATCCCACGGTCATCGGTGCGTAGCGTCGCGATGCCGTCGCGCGCGAGCTTGTCGGCGATCAACGCGAACGGCTTGTGACCGAAGATCGATTCGTCGCGATCCTGCTGGCCCGAGCCGCTGACCAGCAACACCGCGGGAAACGGGCCCTTGCCCTCGGGGAGCGTCAGCGTGCCGGCGAGCTTGGCATCCTTCGCCGCTTCGATCTCGACCTCCTTCGTGGTGTACGGGAACGGTGCCTTCGGCGTCTGCGGGCGCGAGATCACCGACAGGGGCGGCTGGCCGTCGGCGAGGCGCATCAGCTTCGAGTAGAACGGCTGACCCGCGATCAGCGCGCGTCCCTGGGCGGCCGCACCGTCGCGCTTGAACGCGTAGAGCTCGTTGGTGCGCGGATCGGGCTTGCCGATCGTGAACCGGATCGCCTCGGCGGTGTAGACGACGTCGGTCAGCGCGAAGCCCGTGACCTTGCCGCTCGGTACGTCGAGGGTCGCGCTCCACGAGTCACCGACCTGCGTGAAGTGAACGACGATGTCGACCAGCTCGCCGGGCAACACGATCGTGCCCGCCCAGTGCTCGGGTTTGGCGACCGGCGTCGCGGGCGGCGCATCGATCGGCGCGGCCTTGTCGTCGGGCAGGAGCGGCGTGACGGGCGTCTGGGACTTCGCAGGACACCCCGCAAGCAGCGCCAGCAGGACCCAAGAGAAGGCTCGCATGGCCCCGACCATACTGCTTATTCGGTCGCGGCTACCACGCTGCGATCTCGCAACGCCTTCGCATAGCCACGGAATGTCGGCTCGGGGAGCTCGCGCGCGTGCACGCGGACCAGCGAACCGGGGTTGTCCTCGTCGCCGTAGACCGCGATCCATCCCGCCGGGATGTCGGGAGACGACCACTGATACAGCGCGCGGGCATCGCGCGGCGACAGGTTGATGCAGCCATGGCTGCGGGGGCCACCGAAGCCGTCGTGCCAGTACGACGTGTGCAGCGCGTAGCTGTTGTCGTAGTACATCGTCCACGGCACGTCGGCGACCGCATATTGCTCGTCACCTCGGTTGTTGTTCATCGAGGCGGACAGCAGCTTGCTGCCGACGCGCGCGATCACCGTTGGCGTCGCGTGCTTCCACTTGCCCGTCGAGACCATCGTCGCGTAGACCGGCTTGTTGCCCTCGTAGGCGACCAGCACCTGCTCGTCGCGATCGACATCGAACCACTTCTCGTTCGCGCCGGTGCCCGGCGGTGGCGGGGTGATCGACGCGACGCGAACGTCTTTCCGCGAGACCCACGCGGTGTCGGTGACGCGCACCAGCTTGGCGTCGGCGGACGTCTCGAGGATCGAGACGATCGTGCGCGGCGCGAGTTCGCCGTTGCGCTTGCCCTTGTCATCGACGGTGACGACCGGCTTGCGCGAGTCACCGTGGTTGCGAATCCACGCGGGCAACGTCTTGTCGACGGCCACGCCGCGAAACTTCGACGGCGAGAAGTACGCCACCGACGACGCGGGCACCGTGGTGCCGCTCGACGTGAGGACGTGCCGCACGCCATCGATCGTGGTGCCGCCGACCACGCGCACCGAGGTCGAGACATCCGCGCCGCGCACCACGCCGTAGACGCCGGGCACGAGCGGCTTGTCGGCTTCGGGCGCATCGAACGAGATCGGCGACGCCTTGGTCGCGTCCTCGGTCGTCACTTCGATCGCGGTCTCGCACGCCCAGC
>JANNBP010000444.1:0-6756 GCA_031385555.1 Deltaproteobacteria bacterium
CATCGAGGCGTTCAAGATCCCGTCGGCCTCGATGTACCCGACGCTCGAGATCGGGGACCACATCTTCGTCAACAAGTTCATCTACGGCGTCCGCATCCCGTGGACCAACACGAAGCTGTTCGAGCTGCGCGGTCCGAAGCGCGGTGAAGTGATCGTGTTCATGCAGCCGTGCGAGACCGATCGCGACTACATCAAGCGCGTCGTCGCGACCGAGGGCCAGACCGTCGAGGTCCGCTGCAACGTGGTCTACATCGACGACGTGCCCGTGAAGAACGAGCTCGTCTCCGAAGCCGACGGTGGCAAGTGCCGCTACGAGGACTACGACGATCGCCAGATCACGCCGCCGCCCGAGAACCGCTGGCACTGGAAAGAGTGTTCGCGCTACCGCGAGACCGTCGACGGCGTGGCCTACGAGACGTTCCACGAGTCCGATCGTCCCGAGCGCGACAAGGACCGCGCGAACGGTGGCGATCCGCGCGGCGACCAGAAGGACTATCCGCAGGACACGCATCCTCGGTACTGCTCGTATCAACCCGAGGGCGAGAACCGTCGGGCCGAGAACCAGAAGCCCGGCAAGGTGATCGTCACCGAGCCGACCCTCGAAGGCATCGGGGCGAAGGCGTGCGGGCTCAACATGAAGTACCAGGTGCCCGAGGGGCACGTGTTCGTGATGGGCGACAACCGCGCGAACTCGAACGACTCGCGGTACTGGGGCGCCGTTCCCGTCGAGAACATCAAGGGCAAGGCCCTGTTCATCTGGCTGAGCTACCGCGACTGGTCGTTGACCAACTGGGGCCAGATCCGCTGGCCGCGGATCGGCAACTTCGTCCACGAGAACA
The DNA here is from genome assembly GCA_031385555.1 of Deltaproteobacteria bacterium. GTDB lineage: Bacteria > Myxococcota_A > Polyangia > Haliangiales > Haliangiaceae > JABFXX01. The sequence goes on from JANNBP010000444.1 coordinate 840, forward strand.
AGTAACGTCCTCGTCGTCGGCCCGCGGACACGCCGACCTCGCAGGAGCCGGCAGGATGGCCCGGCCGGACAAGGCACTTCACGATCGTCCGAGGCTCAGCGACGGAATCGGCGGCGCATCGCCGACGAGCACGGAATCGACGTGCTCGAGCGGATCGTTGTCATCGACCTTTGATCGGGACTCACGTGCACGACCACGATCACGGGCTCGAACAGATCACGTTACTTCTTCTGCGACTTCGGCGTGACGCCCGCCGCGAGCTGCTTGAACACCGTCACCATCGCATCGTCGACGGCGGCCTTCGCAGCGTCATCCCAGGTGAACTTCTTGTCGCGCTCGGAGACCTTCTTGCCGACCTCTTGCTTGATCGTCGCCGAGCCATCACCCGTGAAGCCCATCGTGCGACCCGGCATGAACTCACCGAGCAGGTGAACCGAGACCTTGACGACCAGCCGCTGCGTGTTCGGCCTGTCGGTCGGCTGGACCTCTTCACTCGCATCGGTGACGTCGACCGTGACCAGGAACGCGCCGGCGACACCCTTCTTCGCCAGGTGCTTGCGGAACGCGTCCGTTTTGGTCTTCCAGTCGGGGGCGTCGTCCCCGAGATCGGCAACTAATTGCGGGTGGGTGGAGAAGGCTTTTTTGACCTGTTCCTCGACCCGCGGAGCAGCCGCCTTCGCCACGTCCGCCTTGACCTCGGGCTTGACGTTCACCGCCGCGAGACTGAAGTGGTACTTTTTCTTGCTGGGCTGGGCACTGGCAGTGGTGGTGCAGAACACGACCGCCAAGAGTGCGAGGGTACGGAGAAGCATCAGGTTCCTCGTCGGTAAGTTCGGGTGTTCGCTAGAGACGACGCGTGCTAGCGTCGATTCATGGTCAGGCCACGCTGGCACGACGCTTTGATCATCGGGGCCATCGTGGCCCTGTTTTCGGTCGGTGTCTGGGCGCTGTGGTGGGGGGATGTGAGGGGCGCGTTGGGCCTTACGCCTGCCCAGGGCTCGGCCGAGCCGACCTCAGCGCCCGTGGTTCCTGGCAGCACCTGATCCTGAGGTGGACACGCTGCGAACTTGACCGTGATTGCGGTCGCTTAGTACCGTTCGACCAGGGGTGCCTGTAGCGCAGGCCTCAGGAGCGCATGTTCACCATCATCATTCAGGAAAAAGGCGGCGAGCAGCGCCGTATGGTGTTCAACAAGCCCGAGGTCACCATCGGTCGCGTGCAAGGCAACGACATCGTGCTGCCGAAGGGCAACGTGTCGAAGCGTCACGCGCGCATCGTGCTCAAAGACGGCAAGTTCATCATCGTCGATCTCAAGAGCACCAACGGCACGTACGTCAACGGTCGGAAGATCACGAGCCCGCTCGTCGTCAAAGACAGCGACAAGATCTACATCGGCGATTTCATCGTCGGTGTCGACGAGGCTTCGGATGGTGCGGGCGATGGGCCGTCGGAGACCACGACGTCACCGCCCGGCATGCAGCAGCCGCAGCTGGAGAATCGTCCACCGCGTCCGACCGAAGCACAGCCGATGCCGTCGATGCCGCAAGGCATGATGGGTGGCGGCATGGGTGGGCCGATGAGTGCGCCGCCTCCGGAACCTCCGCCACCGATGGCTCCACCGCCTCGCTCGGTGCCGCCGCGTCAGCCGCCTGGTCCATCGGCGCGCGTCGAACCGATCGGTCCTCCGCCCGGTTCAGGTCCGCTTCCTCCGTCGGGTCCGATGATGCCGCCGCTCGGTGGTGTGGGCGTCGACCCGCCCACGCGTCGTCCCGTTGCACCCGGTGGTCGTCCGGGCGGAACGATGCCGCCGCCGATGGCGCCGATCCCCCCGGTCGCACCGGTGATGGCGCCGCCGCCGATCGAACCGCCGCAGCCGATGGACGGTCTGGGTGGTCCCGGTCCGGGGCCCTTGGCGGGTCCTCCTCCTGGAGGTCCGAGCCCGATTGGCGCACCTCCGCGCGGTCCGTTGCCGCGTCCGCAACCTGCACCGCCGCCTCCGCAAGAGATGGCGATGCCGGCTCCTCTCCCCCGATCGGCCGAGCCTATCGCGCCACCACCGGTGGCTCCGGTCGTGCCGCTGCGCGAGCAGCCGTCGAGCACGAATGGCGCCGCGGCGAAGCGTGCGCTCGCCGGCGTCGGTGCGAGGAAGGCGGTCGGTCGCTCGGTCGCGATGCCGTCGCGTCGTGGCGTGCACCTCGATCCGCTCGATCCGAAGGTCGTCAAGATGCTCGATCTCCAGTCGGGGATCCTCGAGCGCCTTCGCGCGAAGCTCGACATCGACAAGATTCCGCTCGAGCGGCTTCATGAAGAAGACGTCTGGCAACGCGCCGAGCGAGCCACCGTCGATCTCGTCGAGACCCTCGAGACCTCGGGCGAGCTGCCCAAGTACATCGATCAGGAGACGCTGATCAAGGAGACGCTCAACGAGGCACTCGCGCTCGGGCCTCTCGAGGATCTGCTCGCCGACGACAAGATCGACGAGATCATCATCGATCGGCGCGATCGCGTGGTGGTCGGCAAGGACGGCGTGCTCCGCGGTTCGGGCAAGGCGTTCTCGTCGGATGATACGTTCGAGCGCGTCGTCAAGCGGCTGGTCGCCGAGGCCGGCTCCGTGATCGACGATGCCCATCCGCTGGTGGATCTGCGGATGCGTGATGGCACGCGGCTCACCGCCGCGGTGTCACCGGTGGCCGCGCGTGGCGCGTGCCTCGTGCTCAAGAAGCCGCCGGCCGTCGCGCATCAGCTCGCCGATCTCGTCGGGCAGAACGCGATGTCGAACGGGATGGCGGACTTCCTCGCCACCTGTGTCACCGCACGCCGCAACATCCTCGTCACCGGCACCGCCGGCTCGGGGAAGAGCGCCGTGGTCGCCGCGATCGCCGCGTCCGCTCCGGCGGGCGAGCGCGTGGTGTCGATCGAGGAGGTCGCCGAGCTGGCGATCGGCCGCGACGAGTGGATCCAGCTCGAGGCTCGCCCCGGCAACGGTCGCGCACCTTCGATCGAGCTCGCCCACTTGCTCGAGACCGCGCTCCGGCTCAACCCGGATCGCCTCGTCGTCGGTGAAGTGAAGGGTCGCGAGGCGCTGCCGCTCGCGAGCTCGCTGTGCTCGAGCGTCGATGGTGCCGTCGTCGCGATCAGCGCCGATGGCGCACAAGCCGCGTTGAACCGGTTGGTCACGCTCGGCCGGATCCACGCGCCGGTGTCGTCGGATGGCGCGATCCGCGAGCTCGTCGCGCAGGCGTTCGAGATCGTGATCCACGTCAGCAAGTGGGCGGACGGTTCACTCAAGGTGCTGTCGATCGAAGAGATCGTCGGCTCGAACGACGCTGGCTTCGAGACCACCGTGCTGTTCCAGTTCTCGAACAACGCGTTCGGTGCGACGGGCACGGTGCCTCGCTTCTACAGCGAGCTCGAAGCGCGCGGGATTCCGGCCGACCAAGCCGTGTTTCGGTAGGCTTCTTGGGCTGGGCCCCACGCCCCTTAGTTCGTCGAGTCGTCGACCTTGCCCGCGAGCTCGAGCACTTCGAGGTCGCGTGGCCAGACCGCGCGCAGGATCTCGAGGAGCCCCAGCGCCGAGGCGCGATCGCCCGACGCGAGCGATTCGCGCGCACCGTCGAGCTGCGCCGTCTTGAGCTGCGGGTCGAGGAGCGAGGCCTTGGTCGCCGCCTGCGCACGCGTGACGTCGTCACCGTGACGTGACGCGAGGCGCGCGAGCTGCGCGAACAAGTAGCCGGCCTGCGGATGCTGCGCGCCTTCGGCGGTGTCGGCGGCCATCCGTGCCTCGTCGACGGCGTTGCCGAGGTCGCCCATGCGCTCGGAGATCCGGGCGAGATCGAGCCACGCCCACGCGAACGTCGGATCGGCGGCGACGGTCTGCTCGAGCTCGTCGCGCGCGTTGTCGAGCGCCTCCTCGCCGAGATAGGTCAGGGCGAGCCGCCAGCGTGGCCCCGGGGCAGTGGGATCGCGCTTGAGCTGTGCCTTGAGCGCGCGCTGGAGGACCTTCGGGTTGATCTCGCCTTCTTCGTCGTACGCGTCCTCGGCGAACTCGCCGTCGGCGTCGTAGAAGTTGGCTGTCGCGTCGAAGATTCCCGCGAGCCAGCGATCGAGACGCGTGCCGTCGCACACGGCATCGTCGAGCGATTCGTCGTCGCGCCAGATCTTGCCGCGTTCATCGATCACGATCGCGGCGCCCTCGATCTCGCCGAACTTCCAGTGGCCGGGCGCCGGCGTGGACACCGCATCGGACGACACGATCTCGACGGCGTCGACGAACAGCCGCAAGCCGTCGCAGTGCGCGTAGAGCTCGATCAGCTGCGGCGGCAAGCCCGACGGCAGCTTCGCGGCAGGCGGTTCGACATCGTGGAGACCCGGTGGTGCCTCGTCGAGCAAGGCGAACACGCGACTGAGCGCGTCGTGCTCGTCTTCGCCGCCGCCGCGCCGCTTCTTCGCCATCGGACGATCGCTTATCGCAGCGAGAGGGCGCCGACCGCGACGATCGGCTCGCCGACGACATCCGTGCCGCGGAACACGGCGACCACGCGAACCCCGGTGGGTGGCGGAGCGACCTGGATCGGGTCCTTGCCCGTGATCTGCTGCGACGCGAGCTTGGTGCGCACGCCGCGCTCGTCCTCGACAAACACCTCGAGCGTACCGCCCGCGAGATCCTTGCCGGTGATCGAGATCTGGCCACCCGCCGTGAGCGTGAGCTCGCCACGGAGCAGGAAGTCGAGCAGGCCGGCTTCGTACGCGGCGACCTCGGGGAGGATCGTCGACAGCTGATCGAGCACGCAGTCATCGTCGACCGAGAACCGCAGCACATCATCCTGCACGCGGTAGCGCGCGAGGCAGGTGCCGTCCTTGGTGCGTAGCGTGGTGCCCTCGTCGCGATTCGCCGCCATCACGTTGAGGCGAGTCGGCGGGACCGGCTGCGGACGTGCGAGCTTCGGCTTCTCGTCCTTCGAGACGCGGCTCGGCGCGGGCAGCGTGTTGGCCGAGAAGTAGGTCCGCTCGATCACGTCGGCGAGACCGTCGCCGGCCTTCGACGTGAAGTACTCGACCAGGTGCGTGCGCGTGATCGTGCGCGCGGGTGCGGGGACCCCGAGCCGGCCGTAGGTGAGGGCGGCGATCCGCTCGAACCGGGAGCCGAGATCGTCGGGACCCGCACCGAGCTGTTCGAAGTGCGCGGCGGCATCGTTGCGCACGCGCGACGGTGCACCGAGATCGCCGAGCGAGTGGAGGATCGCCCCGGCGGCGACGAGCGCGGCGGCCATGTGGCGCGAGCGTTCGCCGGGCGTCGCGGCGCTCACCGCCTTGACGTACTGCGAGTGGAAGTTGTCGACGCTGAACGGGTTCGCCTTGTCGGTCACCCATTGCGGCGCCGGCACACCCTTGCTCGGCAACTGCGCGCGACCGAACGCCTCGCGGAACCTGTCGCTGATCCCGCTGGTGATCGAGCGATCGGGTGCCTCCCAGCCCTTGCCGGTGCGCGGATCGAAGAAGTGGTTCGCGCCGTGGGCGGCGGGGAGGTCGGCGAGCGCGGCACCGGCGGCGATCCAGGCGAGCGCGGATTGGCGGCCGCGACCGTCGGGGACCGAGCCGTGCGTCGGCGACAGCAGCTTGAGCGCCTTGGTCAGCGCGGGGGCATCGGCCGGTGGGATCGTGAGCGGCTCGAACAAGCCGCCGCCGAACCCGATCGACACCAGCCGCTTGTGCAGGCGTGACTTGAGCGCGGCCTGCTCGGCGAGCCCGGCATGCGTGGTTTGGGGTTCCCACGCCGCCGCCGGCTGCGCGAGCGCGATCGAGAGGAGCAAGGTGGCAAGGGAGCTGGCAAGCGTCTTCTTCACGGACCCTTACCTCCGACGCTGATCGGCAGCAGCGTCTTGACCTTGTCGTAGGTGATCCGGCCGAGCGCGACGGC
>JANNBP010000450.1:0-21087 GCA_031385555.1 Deltaproteobacteria bacterium
TGCTCCGGTGCCATGTACGCCGGCGTGCCGACGACCTTGCCGCTCACCGTCGACACGCCCGAGCCGGCGGCGAGCATCAGCTCCTCGGGGACCTCGGGAACATCTCGCTTGGTATCGCGTGCGAGCCCCCAGTCGACGACGATCGTCTCGCCGAACTCTCCGACGATCACGTTCGACGGCTTGAGGTCGCGATGGATCACGCCCTGGCTGTGCGCGTACCCGACGGCGTCGGCGACCGCGATCACGTGGGGCAACAGCGCCAACCGATCGCGGAGCGTCGAGCTGGCGTTGATCTGCTCCTTGAGGGTGCGCCCCTCGACGAGCTTCATCACGTAGTACGGATCGCCACTCGGCCACCGGCCGGCCTCGTGCACCGGGACGATGCCGGGATGCTCGAGCCGCGCGGTGATCAACGCTTCGCGCAGGAAGCGCGCTTCGTTCGCCGCCGTCGATCCATTGGCTGCGCGCGGCAGCAACTCCTTGACCGCCACGGTGCGGCCGAGTCGCTTGTCGACCGCGCGCACGACCCGACCGAGCCCACCACGGGCGTGCTCGCAGACCTGTTCGTAGCGCTCGGGATCATCGACTGCACCCGACTGCTGACGCTCCGGGGCCGGACCCTCGGGCTCCGCGCGCGGGCTCAACGTTTCGGTGCGGTCTGAGACGGGGGGAGGAGCCATCGGCGCGTCGCGGTGGGCTCAACCTGCCCTACCTTCACGAGATTCCCATCATAGAGATCTGGGCTACGCCTGCGATCGAATTCTGCTGTTTCTGACTTGTTCGCAAAGTAGAGTCCGCGCCCATGCGCATCCTGCTTGCGGTCGTCGCTCTGGCCGCCTGCTCACCAAACGATCGGGACAACCCTGCGGCAGACGGCCCGTCGCAGCCTGATACGCCGAGTCCTGACGGTCCAAACCCCGCGGAGAATTCGCGTGTCTACGCGCACGACGGGCGCGTCACGAACGGTGGCGGTGCAGCCACGCCCTCGGCGCTCTACCTGCTGAACGCCGCCACCCTGGCGACCACGAAGATCGGAATGATGCCCGAGCTCGACACCCAGAGTCTCACCGACCTGGCGATCGACAAGAACGACAACATGTTCGGGATCACCTTCAACAAGCTGTTCTCGATCAATCCCCAGACGGCCGCCGCCACGCTGATCGGCCCGATGGATATCGACAACGCCACGTCGCTGTCGTTCGTCCCCGAGGACGTCAATGACCCGAACAGCGCCGACATGCTGGTGACCGCCAGCTCGTTCGGCGACGTCGTACGGATCGACCCGCTCACCGGCACCACTTCCCCGCTCGGCAACTACGGCATGGTCAACGGCATGCAGATCGTGTCCTCCGGCGATCTGGTCGGCATCCAAGGCCTCGGCATCTTCGCGACGGTCGATGTCGGCCAGGCAGACGGCGACGACTTCCTCGCGCGGATCGATCCGGTGACGTGGAAGGCCACGCCGATCGGCCTCACGGGTACTGGCTTCAACAAGATCTTCGGCCTCGGTTTCTGGGGCGGCGTGATCTATGGCTTCGTCGATCTCGGCGCCGGCAATGGCGGTCAGATGATCCAGATCGATCAGAACACCGGCGTGGGCACGCTGCTCAACTCGAGCCCGATCCGCTGGTTCGGTGCGGGCGTCGCTACCGACGCTCCGATCCTTCTATAGTCCCGTTCGGTCCGTAGACCTTGAAGCCCTTGTCGGGCTTCCCGCGGATGTGGAACCAGTAGTAGTACCCGGCGCCGCCTGCGGCGAGGACGACGAGGAGCAGCACGACCTTCAGGTTGAGCCAGCGATTCGCGCGGCGCTCCTGTTGCTGGCGCGTCAGCCCCAGCGGCACGGCTGGAGCTGCCTGACGTGCGGCGAGCTTCGCCGAGCGCTGGACGACATAGGCCTGATCGATCTCGAGCTGGTCGGGTCGCACCTCGCCCTCGGCGGGTCCCGAGAACCGCGGATCGTGATCGTCGGCGACCGTGGGTGGCGCCCCGACTCGAAGCGTGGGGGAAGGGGCCATGTCCGTGGCGGTCGTGTCGCGCTCGTCGAGCGACACCACGCCGGCGTGATCGAGGGCTGCGAACGGATCGGCGACGCCCGAGGTCGAGACCTCGACGGTGATCAGCTCCGTCGTCGGATCGCTCCCGATCGCGAAGGGCTCGAGCTTGACGGGCGCGCCGCTCGCGTCGGCATCGCGGAGGAGTTGCCTCACCTGCCCCGCCGTCGGGCGGAGCTCCGCGTTGTCGGACAGCAGCGAGCGGACGAGCGGCTTCAGCGCCGCGGGAACAGAGGCGATCGCGCTCTCAAACTCCTGCTTCTTGATGAACAGCAGCTCGATCGTCGGCGCACTCCACAGAGGGCGCCCGATCGACATCTCCGCGAGCATCACGCCGAGCGCGTACATGTCCTGCGAGGGAGCGGGCTGAGCCCCATCGAACGCGACCTCCGGCGCCATGTAGCGCGGCGTTCCGGAGACCAAGCCGGTCGCGGTCATCGCGGTGGTCGGATCGACGAGCGAGCGAGCGAGGCCGAAGTCGAGGACCTTGACATGATCGCGCTTGCCGGAGACCAGCATCACGTTCTCGAGCTTGAGATCGCGATGCACGATCTGCAGATCGTGCGCCGCCTCGAGTGCGTCGCACAGCTGCGTGCCGACAGAGATCACCCGCGCGACAGAGAACGCGCCTTGCTTGTTGAGCGCCTCGAGGAGCGTGGTGCCGTTGATCAGCTCCATCGCGAGGAACAGCCGGCCCTCGGCGTTCTGCCCGAAGTCGATGATCGGGACGGTGTTCGGATGCTGGAGCGCGCTCGCGAGCTTGGCCTCGCGGAAGAATCGCTGGATCGCTTTGACGTCCTTCTCGATCGCGCGGTCGAGGACCTTGACGGCGATCTCGCGACCGATCGATAGCTGCTTCGCGCGGTACACGATCCCCATGCCGCCCTTGCCGAGCGGGGCAAGCACCTCGAATCGGCCATCGATGGTCTTGCCGAGGAGCTCGTCGCCAGTATCGACGACGATCAACCGTTCCCCACAGGACGCACATGCCGAGCCGACCGTGGCCGACGCTACTGGAGCAACCTCACAGTTCGAGCACACGATCATCTTTCCCTCGCCATCCGACACCAATTTACACCCGGCCTCCCGGCGGATGGGCGGCCCCGGCGCTATGGTTCGCGCCATGTCATCTACTGCTCGACCGATCCGTCGCGTCGCAGTGCTCGGCGCCGGCGTGATGGGGAGCGGGATTGCCGCCCACTGTGCCAATGCGGGCATTCCCGTCGTCCTCCTCGATATCGTTCCGCCCAAGAACACCGACCCCTCGAAGGCCGCGCGCGATGCGTTCGCGACCGGCGCGCTCGCCAAGACGCTGAAGGCCAAGCCCGCGGCGTTCATGCATCCGCGCAACGCGATCCTCGTCTCGACGGGCAACCTCGAGGACGATCTCGCGAAGACGGCGGATTGCGATCTCGTGATCGAGGCCGTGATCGAGCGGCTCGACATCAAGCAGGCGCTGTTCGCGAAGCTCGAGGCGATCGCGCCCAACGCGATCATCGCGTCGAACACGTCGGGCCTGCGGATCGCCGACATGCTGGTCGGCCGCACCGAGCAGTTCAAGAAGCAGTTCGTGGTCACGCACTTCTTCAACCCGCCTCGCTACATGAAGCTCCTCGAGCTGGTCGCGGGACCGGAGACCACCGACGGAGTGCGCGCGACGTGCGAGAAGTTCGGCAAGGAGATCCTCGGCAAGGGGATCGTGTGGGCGAAGGACACGCCGAACTTCATCGGCAACCGGATCGGCCTGCACTCGATGATGACCACGATCCATCTGATGCTCGAGAAGGGACTGACGCCCGAGGACGTCGACGCGATCACCGGCATCCCGATGGCGCACCCGAAGAGCGCGACGTTTCGCACCGCGGATGTCGTCGGCCTCGACACCGTCGGTCACGTCGCGGCGAACTGCTACTCGAGCCTGACCTCCGATGAAGACCGCGACACCTTCAAGACGCCCGCGTACATCACCGCGCTGATCGAGAAGGGCATCCTCGGCGACAAGACCAAGGGCGGCTTCTACAAGCGCGCGGGCAAGGACATCCAGACGCTCGACCCCACGACGGGCGAGTACCGCGCGAAGGGTGGCAGCCCGGAGATCGCGGCCGCGACGAAGAGCGTCTCGAAGGTCGAGAACCCGCGCGAGCGCGTCAAGCAGCTCGTCGAAGCTCCCGGCATCACCGGCGAGTTCGCGTGGACCGTGCTGTCGCGTAGCCTCGCGTATGCCGCGCGCCGGATCCCCGAGATCACCGAGTCGATCGAGGCGATCGACAACGGCATGAAGTGGGGCTACGCGTGGGACCTCGGCCCGTTCGAGGTGTGGGACGCGCTCGGTGTGAAAGACACGATCGCGCGGATGAAGAAGGATGGCGTTGCCCTCCCCGCGTGGATCGACAAGGTCGGCGACAAGTTCTACGACGGTGACAAGATCTTCAGCCCGACCAAGGGCGACTACATCAAGCGCGCGACCGATCCGCGGGAGATCCCGTGGGAGGTCATGCGCAAGGGCAACGCGTTCGTCGTCGGCAACCGCGGCGCCGAAGCGTGGGACCTCGGCGACGGCGTGCTCGGGTTGACGTTCAAGAGCGACTACAACTCGATCGACGACAACGTGATCTCGATGATCCACACCGCGGTGGATCGCGCCGAGCAAGACTTCCGCGCGCTGATCATCTTCAACCACGGCGACAACTTCTGCGTCGGCGCAAATCTCATGGCGGTCGTGATGGCCGCGATGCAGAAGCAGTGGGACCAGCTGCGGAAGATGATCCGCGACTACCAGTACGGCACGCAGCGGCTCAAGTACTCGACGATCCCGGTCGTCGCGGCGCCGTTCGCCGGCACGATGGGTGGCGGGCTCGAGCTCTGCATGGGCAGCGATGCCGTGCAGGCCGCGGCCGAGACGTATGCAGGCCTCGTCGAGGTCGGCGTGGGCCTGATCCCCGGCGGTGCCGGGACGATGAACATGTTGTGGCGCTCGCTCGAGAGCGTCCCGGAGGGCGTCGATCCCGACGTCTACGGCTTTGTCACGCAGACGTTCAAGAACATCGCGCTCGCGAAATACTCGACGTCCGCCGAGGAAGCGAAGGCCCTCGGGTTCTTCCGCAACTCGGATGGCGTGTCGTTCGATCGCGCGCGTCATCTCACGGAAACCAAGCAGCGTGCCCTCGGGCTCGCGAACGCGGGTTACCACCCGGCGATCCCGCGCGCGTACAAGCTCCCCGGCGAGAACGGTATCGCGACCCTGAAGATGCTGGTCAACACGCTGGTCGCCGGCGGCTACGCGACCGAGCACGACGCGCTGATCGCGATGAAGCTCGCGAACGTGTTGTGCGGCGGTTCGGCGGGTCACACGCAGCTCAACACCGAGGACCAGATCCTCGAGCTCGAGCGGGAAGCGTTCCTCTCGCTGTGCGGTGAGCCGCTCAGCCAGGCGCGCATGCAGTACTTCCTCCAGAACAAGAAGCCCCTCAGGAACTAAGGAGCACGGCCATGGAAATCGTAATTGCAGAAGCTGTTCGCAGTGCGGTGGGTCGCGGCCACTAGGGCTCGCTGGCGAGCAAGCGTCCCGACGAGCTCGCGGCCGACGTGATCCGCGGCCTGATGGCGCGGGTTCCTCAGGTGAAGGGCAAGATCGACGACGTCATCCTCGGCTGCGCGATGCCGGAAGGCGAGCAAGGCCTCAACGTCGCGCGCCTGATCGCGCTGCTCGCGGATCTCGGTCAGGATGTGGGCGGGCAGACCATCAACCGGTTCTGCTCGTCGGGCTTGCAGGCGATCGCGACCGCCGCGGGATCGATCGCGACCGGCACCAACGACATCGTGATCGCCGGCGGCGTCGAGTCGATGACGTACGTGCCGATGACCGGGTTCCACCTCTCGGCGTCGCCCGAGCTGATGGACAAGCTGCCCGGCGCGAACACGCCGATGGGCATCACCGCCGAGAACGTCGCGAAGCGGTTCCACATCTCGCGCGCGGATCAAGACGCGTTCGCGTTCCGCAGCCAGCAAAAAGCGAAGGTCGCGCTCGAGAAGGGCGTCTTCAAGGACGAGATCGTCCCGGTGCGCACGGTCTCGTTCAAGGATGGCCAGCGCGTCTACAAGGACTTCCTCGTCGACGAGCTACCCCGTCCCGAGACCACGCTCGAAGGGCTCGGCAAGCTCCCACCGGCGTTCGCGCAGGGTGGCAGCGTCACCGCCGGCAACGCGTCGCCGATCTCCGACGGCGCGGCGTTCTGTCTCGTGATGTCCGCGGCGAAAGCGAAGGAGCTCGGCATCACGCCGCTGGCGACGTTCAAGCAGTTCGTCACCGTCGGCGTCGATCCCGAGATCATGGGCATCGGCCCCATCCCCGCGGTGAAGAAGCTGCTCGCGAAGACCGGCCTGACGGTCGCGGACATCGATCTGTTCGAGCTCAACGAGGCGTTCGCGAGCCAGAGCGTCTACTGCCAGCGCGAGCTCGGCATCCCCGACGACAAGGTCAACGTCAACGGCGGCGCGATCGCGCTCGGTCACCCGCTCGGGTGCACGGGCGCGAAGCTCACCGCATCGGCGCTCTACGAGCTCAAGCGGCGCCGCGGCAAGCGCGCGATCGTCACGATGTGCATCGGTGGCGGTCAGGGTGCAGCTGGCTTGTTCGAGCGTGCGTAACACTGGGGTCTAGGTGCTTGAATTTCACCGGCTCCTGACCGGAAACGTACAACCTGAATCGGTAGGCAGTTTGTACGTCTCCCGCCAGACGCCCGATGATTTCAGACGCCTGAAGGGGTGGAGCGTGACCCCTTTGATCCTCCTCTTCGCCTGCGGTGACAAGCGGCAGGCGGATCCGGTGACGCCGAGCGGGTCGTCGACCGTCGTCGTGGCGCCGGAGGCGGCGGTGGTCGAGCCCTCGCGGATCGCCCTGCGTGCCGGCGGCAAGCCACCGGTCAAGACGACGACGCCGATCGGGCGCGCGCAACTGACGAAGCTGGCCACGCTCGAGCTCGCCGGCTTGACCCCGCGTGTGCGCAAGCTCGACGACGCGTTCCTCGATCTCGAGTACACGCTCGCGCTGCCGATCGTCGTCGGCGTGACCGTCCAGCCATGCTTGCGCTGCATACCGATGCAGCTCGACAAGTGGCGCGCCGAGACCGACGCACTACGCGTGACCGTGCCGCCGGAGCTGCGCGATCGCTCGGAGGGCACGTCGTTCGAGGTGACCTCGAGCGCGCTGGGCGGTGCGATCGTGGTCGCGACCTACCAGCTCGCCTCCGTACCTGGGCCGTTCGATCAAGCCGTCACCGTCTACTTCAACGATGGCGTCAACCAGCTCCGGATCATCGCCCGGTCGGTCGGCAAGGACGGAGACGTCGAACGCCGCGAGCTCGAACAGCTCGCGCTCGCGGTCCTCGATCGCTACGCGCAGTCCTGGTGACTACTTCACGTTGAGCGCGATCTTGCGGGGCTTCGCTGCGGCCTTCTTGCCGATCACCAGGGTCAGCACGCCGTGCTCGAGGGAGGCGGCGATCGTCTCGCCGTCGGCCAGCTCGGGGAGCTGGAAGCTGCGCGAGAACGAACCGAACTGGCGCTCGTAGAGCGAGTAGGCCTCACCGTCGCCTCCCTGCCGCTCCTCGGGGCGGCTGCCCGACACGCTGAGGATCCTGTTGGTAACGGCGATGTCGAGATCGGATTCCTTCACGCCAGGGAGGTCGGCCTTGACGATGAACGAGTCGGTGGTCTCCTTCACTTCGAACGTCGGCGAGAACGCGCTCGCCGGGCGGCCGGCGAAGGGATCCCACGCGAACAGATCGCGGGCGATCGAGAACGGGTCACGGTAGCGGGTGGCGTTGTTGCTGGTGTTGCGGAGCACGAGGGACATCGGGAATCCTCCTGTATAGGGAAGAGAGTTGCGTTGCGGTTGTGGGGACAGCGATAACCACACCGCGCGCACGTGCAACGGGTTGACGTTCACGTACGCGGTGATTACCCGGGCGGATCCTGCCCTCTCTAGGAGGCTACGGACCGACGGTGATCCGCACGTAACAGCGCGGCTTCGCGTCTTCGCCCGGGCCTGCGATAAATCCCGCCGCGCCGAGCACGCCGTCCGCCTCGAACAGCCGCAGGGAGCACCTGACCCGATCGCCCGCGAAGCACGGCTTGCGATACGCGACGTCGACGGCCTTGCTGCGCCCGCTCAAGGGCCGACCCACCGCGGCGAGCCGGCGGTTGATCGCGTCGATGAAGATCCGGATGTAGACCAGCGAGTTGACGTGCTGGTTCGAGTCGGTCTGGTCGAGCGTGAACACCACGTCGGCGGTGTCGGGTGCGAGCTCGTCCAGCCACACGCCACCCTCGGGCGCGTCGCCGGCGGTCGAGGCAGCCGGGGCTGCATAGCGGAGCTCCGGGACGGCGGGGAAGCCCGGCACGTCGAGGCGCGTGATCTTGCGTTGCGCGGGCGGACCGAACGGCCGCGTGTAGACATGCTCGGCGAACTGCGTGCCCACCAGCGTCAACGGACCGGCCGGCGTGCGCGGCACGATGCGGCCCGCGGCGCCGCGAACCTCGCTCCACACCAGCATGTAGAGCTTGGTGACCTGACCTGCGGCGTCGAGATCGTGCGCGAGCTGGAAGCCGGCGTCGGACTCGATCATCCGGTCGACGCGGACATGCTGATCGAGCGCCGAGATCGTCAGCCGCGTCAGGATCGGAAGGATCCCCTGCTGGCCCGCGAGCGTCGCGCCCTTATGCTTGACGAGCACGCCTCGCCAAAAGCCCGACAGCGTCGGCGGGATCGCGATCGGCATCAACCGGCCGTCCTGCGTGACGTCCTCGTAGCGCAGATGCCCCTCGGCCTTGCCGTGCTGGTCCGACGGGAATTCAGGGCGCGGCGGAGCAAAGAACATCCCGTGCAGCGTAACGGAATCGAGCCGGACACACGATCGTTCTACCGCCATGCATCGGCTGTTCGTCCTAGCGCTGCTCGCCTGTGGAGCGACCGCGGCTGCGCCCAAGCAACCAACCTCCAAGCCGGAGAGGACCCGCAACCCGTGCTTCGAAGCGTCCCCGCCGATCGCGGCCGCGGACCTGTGGAAGGCGCTCGAGAAGTACTCGTGGTCGGTCTACCAGAGTGCAGAGGAGAAACCGCCGCCACCGACGATGTATGGCTCGTGCAAGGTGGATCGAAACAAGGTCACCACGACCGCAGGCACGCTCGTCGCCGAGCTCGGCTGCGGTGTGCGCGTGCTGGTGCCTGGAATTCGCGATTCGCTCGGGATCGAGCTCGGTACGGCGACGGGCAAGGACGTGCTCGAGCGCAGACCGAAGCCGACGACGCCACTGACCTGCCTCGCGAATGGCCACGATCAAGCGCGCTGCCACTTCGACCGCGCCGAGAACGCCGACACCGACTCCGATTGGTATGTCGTCGCCGGTCAGGTCGGGGACGAGCCACTCACCGGGGACGCCGCGACGAAGTTCTTCTCGGACAAGAGGCTCGTCGAGCTCGACGTCAGCATCTGGTGTCACTGATGCGCGCGCTACTCGGCGGCCGCTCGACCCTCGCGGGCTCTCCGACACGCTCGAAGCTGGCTGGAAGCGCCGGCTGGTCGAGCTGACTACTTCTTCGTCACCTTGTTGTCGGTGCCGAGCTCCGCGACGTCGGGCGCTTCATCGCCGCTGATCGTCTTGCTCCACGTCACGGCGTTCTTGTTGCCGTTGAGCGAGATCGCGTCGACCGCGGTGACGGTGACCGTGTTGTCGTTGCCGTCCGCCGAGACCACGGCAGCGCTCTCCGCGGTCACCTTGTTGTGGTTCCCGGGGACCTGAACGAGCTTGCACTTGCCGGTGAGCTTGATCGTGTTGTCGTTGCCGGCGATCAGGACGACGCCATCCTTCGCGCAGGCGATCGTCCGGGTCTGCTTGTTGTTGGCGATGATCGCGTCGGCGGCGACGGGTTGGGCGGCGAGCAAGGCGGCGAGGATCAGGAGGTGCTTCATGGCTAGAACGTGCGGTCGGCGCCGGTCGCCGGCGACATCAGGGCGACATCAGGGACCAAGCTCTCGACAACGCGTCTGAATCCCGCAACGGTAGGGCGTGATCCGGCTCCCGATCGACGACGTGCTGCCTCAGCTGGTGGCGGCCGTGCGAGATCACCGCGTCGCCGTCCTGGTGGCACCACCCGGCGCGGGCAAGACCACGCGCGTGCCGGGTGCGCTCCTCGACGCTGGGGCGGTCGACGGAGAGATCGTCGTGCTGCAGCCTCGCCGGCTCGCGGCCCGCCTCGCCGCCACGCGGATCGCGAGCGAGCGCGGGGTCGAACTGGGGCGCGAGGTCGGCTACGAAGTTCGCTTCGATCGCAAGCGCAGCACTGCGACGCGGATCTCGCTCGTCACCGAAGGCATCCTGACGCGCCGGCTGCTTTCCGATCCGCAGCTGCGCGGCGTCGGCTGCGTGGTGATCGACGAGCTTCACGAGCGCAACCTCGACGGCGATCTCGCGCTCGCACTCGTGCATCGCCTGCGCGCCACCCGCCCCGAGCTCGCCCTGGTCGCGATGTCGGCGACGCTCGACGCCGAGCCGGTCGCGAAGTTCCTCGGCGCGCCGATCGTGACCTCCGAAGGCCGCGCGTTTCCGCTCACGATCGAGTACGCGGAGCAGGCGGACGATCGCCCGCTCGGCAAGCAGGTGTCCGCCGCCGTGCGCCGCGTCGCGCAGGGTCTCGACGGCGACATCCTCGTCTTCCTCCCCGGTGCCGGCGAGATCCGTCGCTGCGCCGAGGATCTGGAGGATGCCGCGCGGACGTTCGATCTCGCGGTGCTGCCCCTCCACGGCGACCTCACCGTCGAGGAACAAGATCGCGCGATCGGCAAGCAGACCAAGCGCAAGGTGATCCTCGCGACCAACGTCGCCGAGACGTCGGTGACGATCGATGGCGTGGTCTGCGTGATCGATTCGGGCCTCGCCCGGATCGCGCGGTACTCGCCGTGGACCGGGTTGCCGTCGCTGCAGATCGAGCCCGTGTCGCGAGCGTCGTGCGCGCAGCGCGCGGGTCGCGCGGGTCGAACGCGTCCCGGCCGGGTGGTGCGCCTGTACACCAAGCACGATCACGACCTGCGCCGCGCGTTCGAGGTCCCGGAGGTCGCGCGGACCGATGTCGGGGGTGCCGCCCTCGAGCTCTACGGTGCCGGGCTCGCCGGGTTGCGCGCCCTGACCTGGTTCGAGCCGCCGCCGGAGCCGGCGATCGTCGCCGCCGAGGATCTGCTCGCGCGCCTCGATGCGGTCAAGGCAGGCCAGATCACCGAGCGCGGCACGCGCATGCTGCGCTTCCCGGTGCACCCCCGGCTCGCGCGGATGATCGTCGAGGCGGAAGTGCGAGGAGTCGCCCGCGAGGCCTGCGTGATCGCCGCGCTGCTCGGTGGACGCGAGCTCCGCCTCGAGCGCCGGGGGCCCGCCGGTCATGCCCGGGTCGCGTCGTCGTCGGATCTGATCGACGACATGGACGCGCTCCTCGATGCCCGCGAGCATGGGCTGCGTGCCGATCGGCTGCGCCGCGACAACCTCGACATCGGCACCGCCCACCAAGCCGACCGCGCCGCGAAGCAGCTCGATCGGATCGCGGATCACTCCGCTCCGCCGCCGCGCAGTGATGACGAGGTCGATGTCGCGTTACAGATCGCGATCCTCTCCGGGTTCCCCGATCGCGTCGGCAAGCGCCGGGCACCTCGCTCGCCCGACTTCGTGTTCGCCGCCGGCGGTGGCGGCACCCTCGCGCCATCGTCTTCGGTGATCGACGCCGAGCTGATCGTCGCCGTCGATGTCGCCGAGACCGGCCACCGCGGGGCGACGAGCCGCGTGCAGATCCGGCGCGCCTCGGGGATCGATGCGAGCTGGCTGCTCGACCTCTACCTCGATCGCATCGAGGAGCGCGACGAGTTGATCTGGAACGCGGAGAAGCACCGCGTCGAGAGGATCACGCAGATGACCTACGACGGGCTCGCGATCGACGACTCGCGCGACGTCGAGGGTGCCCGGCGAGCCGGCCGCCCCGCCGCCGAGCTGCTCGCAAAGCACGCGCTCGCGAACCTCGACAAGCTGATCGACGCCGAGGCCCTCGCGGCCTGGCGCAATCGCGTCATGCTCGCGGCCTCGGTCAACCCGAGCGTTCCCAAGGTCGCCGACGACGCGATCGAGAGCGTGATCGCGAACGCGTGTGAAGGCGCCACCTCGTTCGCCGAGCTTCGCCAGGCCGGCCTGCTGTCGCTCCTCGATGCCGGGCTCGGCGAGCACAAGCGCACCGTCGATCGCATGGCGCCGACGCACCTCGATCTCCCCCGGCGCAAGCGCCTGCAGATCCACTACGAGGCCGACAAGCCGCCGTGGATCGCGTCGCGCATGCAGGACTTCTTCGGGCTCGCTCGTGCGCCCACGGTCGGCGACGGCAAGGTCCCCCTCGTGCTGCACCTGCTCGCGCCGAATCAGCGCCCCGTGCAGGTCACGCAAGACCTCCCCGGGTTCTGGGTCCGCCACTACCCCGGGCTGCGCAATCAGCTCGCGCGTCGGTATCCGCGCCATCAATGGCCGGAAGATCCGACGCGGTTGATCGCCGGCGACTGACTGATCGCCTCCGTGCGCCTAACCGGGTGGCAGCGAGGCGAGCAGCTGCTTCGCGACCTTCATCACGTCACCCGGACGCGCGGGATTGGCGGGGAACGCTTGATGCGCGTGCCACAGCACCTGGCCCGAGCGGTTATCGACGAGCGTCATCTCGAGGTACATCTTCGACGGGCCGGTGCGCGGCAGCGTCTTGTCGTTCGACCACACCGGTCGCTGCGGAATCGCGGGCCCCGGCATCGGTGCAGCCATCGCCACTTCGATCGCCGGTTCGAGCAACGGCTCGAGCCCCTCGACGCTCGCGCGGGTGATCTGCACGGCCGCGGAACCGGCACGCAGGGCGGTGCGTCCGACACTCGCGGCGACTCGACCGGTCGCACGCGCCGCGCCGCCGGCGGCGTTGCCGAGCGAGCTGCCCTTGCCCTTCGTCGCGGCGGCGATCGCCACGATCACGACGACCACGCCGACGATCAACAAGGTGCCGAGCAGGATCTTGCCGGCGAGCTGACCGCGATCCGGCTCCTTGCCCGCGAAGCCCCAGCCGCCCATGTAGAGCGTCGCGTCGGCCCCGCTCGCACCGAGCCGCGCCGGCAGGATCGGGTCGGGGAGCGCGCGTGCGTTGCCGACGAACGTGCCGTAGCTCGCGAGGGAATCGACCGTCGCGAGGAGTTGCGGGGCAGACAGCGCGATCTGGGGGGTGCCGTCGGGCCCGACATAGCGGCCCTCCCAATCGAGCACGGCGCCGACCTGATAGCCGCGTCGATAGATCGTCTCCGAGACCACACCGACGAGCCGCGCCTCGGCCGCGATGCGGATCTGATCGGGATCACCCGCGACGTCGGGATGGGTCCAGACCTCGAGATCCGTCGGGAGCACGTCGATCGTCCGGACCGTCTTGAGGTCCCTGGACGCGACCGTGGCGACCTGATTCGGCCAGCGAGCGCCACACGCGCCGGTGACGAGCGCTGCTACGAGAACCGAAGCGGTGACCGACGTACGCAAGCTCCTCGCCAACAGCAAACGTCGTACCCGCCTAACTACCTGACCTTGCCAGCGCTTGCTGTCCTCGCAACACCACACTGTCGTCTCCCGAGGACGGTGATCGGATACACGCGCGACCGACCACCAGCGATGTCGTCAGGTTCGGCATGCGCCTCGGTCTCGTGTTCGCGTTGCTCGTCGGTTGCGGTGGCGATCCCAAGAGCGACGGCGAGCCCGGGCCGGCAGGCGAACCGGGGCCGCAGGGCGACCCGGGGCCGCAGGGACCCATCGGTCCCGTCGGTCCGGGCGGTGGCGATCCAGGTCCCGCGGGACCCCAAGGCCCGATCGGACCCGCGGGTGCCGACGGCGCGCACGGCGCGACTGGATCGCAAGGCGCTGCCGGACCGCAAGGCGCGACGGGCTCGCCCGGTGCACAAGGTCCCGCAGGAGCGACGGGTCCGGCCGGATCCACGGGATCCACGGGATCGATTGGACCTGCAGGTGCCACCGGTCCCGCTGGCTCGACAGGCTCGGCGGGACCTGCAGGTCCGGTCGGACCTCGCGGTCCGGCAGGCAGCGGTGAGAGCAACCTCGAGATCGGGTTCGTCGGCTTCACGGAGAGCAAGCGAGGCGGCGACCTCGCGGGCCGCGCCGGCGCCCACGCGATCTGCGCGGGAGAATTTCCGGGCAGTCACTTCTGCACCGACTGGGAGATGGATCAGGCGCATCCACCCGCGATCGCGGAGCCCGGTGCGTGGGTCGATGCCGGCGTCTCCACCGTGTCGTCGCGGCTGTTTCGCGCGAGCTACTCGACGACCAGCGTCAACACGTGCGCCGGCTGGACGTCCTCGTCACCGACGGTCAAGCCCGACGGCGGCAACCTCGGCCGTGGCCTGACGTACACCTCGCTCGGTGGCATCGCGAACAGCTTCGTCGGCAGCAACGACGGTGGGTGCGAGAACGTGCGGTCGCTAGCGTGCTGTCTCGGCGGCACCTCGGTGCAGTTCCGCGGCTTCACGCCGCCGCGCACCGGTGATCTCGCGGGTCGCAGCGGCGCGAACGCGATCTGCCACGCGAGCTTCTCCGGCAGCCACTTCTGCACCGACTGGGAGGTCGATCAAGCCGCGATCCCGGCGCCGATTCCGGCCGCGGGTGCGTGGGTCGATGCCGGCAATCACGATCCGCAACAGCGCCTGTATCGCGCGAGCTACACGACGAGCAGCGTCAACACGTGCGCCGGCTGGACGTCGAGCTCGGCGACCGTGAAGCCCGATGGCGGAAACCTCGGACGCGGGCTGCTGGTGACGCCGCTCGGCGGGATCACGAACAGCTTCGTCGGCACCAACGACGGTGGCTGCGAGAACGCGCGGCCCCTCGCGTGCTGCGACGGCACTCCGCCGCAGTGACCGCGGTCGGAGGTATAGCCTCGCGGCATGTACAAGCTCCTGCGGGCGAAGCGGGCTCCTCACTTCCGGGTCGCGAACACCATGCCGGACGCGTGGCGCCAGGGCACTCGGTTGGCCACAGCGCCGACTGCCATGATCGAGGTGGCGTTCGAACACGAGGTGGCTCGCGAGGACTTCTACTGGGGCATCCCCCCAATCTTCGACGCAGCGTTGCTCGCGATGCTGCGCGAGGCCGGTGCCGACAACCTCGAGGACCATGGCGCGAGGCTGTCGGCGAACGCGGGTGAGCCGTGGGACGCCCGGGCGGTCAACGTCGTCGGTACGGTGACCCTCGCCACCTTCGTGCTCGACCTGCCGCCGGAGGAGCTCGCGAAGCTCAACGCTCGCGATCGCGAGACGCTCGACAGCGTGCGCGACAAGCTCGTCAGACGTGCCGCCTCGCTGCCACGCCCCACCGCCGCGATCATCCGGCTGGCGGAGTGGAACAAGCCGCTGTTGATCCGCGCGGACCTCGCCGCGACGTTGCCGGCGACCACGAACATCGACGTCGTCAGCGTCATCCATGCTGGCGAGCTCACCGGCACGGATCTCACCACCTATCTCGACGAAGCCAGTGATCTGGACTCCGTCGACGATGGTCCTATCGACCGGGCTTGATCTGCGGCTGCGACGAGCGCTGCGCGACGTTCGGCGCCGTCGGCCACAGCAGGTGATACAGCCGCAGGCTGATCAGCAGCAGCGCGTACTCCTGCAGATCGCCGCCGGAGTCGCGCAGCACCGAGAAGTTGAAGTCGACGAGCGCGAGCGCATCGCTGATCAACCGCAACAGCTCGTCGATCCCCGGCGCGGCCTGCGCCTTGTCGAACGCCCACGCCGACAGCTTGCCGCGCATCGCCTCGAACATCGGCTTGATGCGGATGTGCAGTGACGCGATCCGGTTCGGGCGCAGCCACTGCAGCACCATGCCGGCGAGCGCGCGGCAGTCCTCGGCCATCGCCTCCTTGCCCATCGCGGGCTCGACGAGACCGATCATCGCAGGCTGCACCGTGCGCGTGGTGGAGGCACCCTTGAACAGCAGCGCACTCGGCGAGATGTTGGTGTGGCCCATGCCCTGCTCGTGCAGCGCAGCGACCTGGCGGATCACGAGGAAGCCGAGCGCGAGTGCGCCGTCGACGTGGAGATCGAGCTCCGCGATCCGGTCGCCGAACCGCGGCTCGTCGATGTACTCGGTGAACAGCAGCAGCGACGACGTGTTCGCGTCGTAGATCACCTTGTGCAGCGAGGTCAGCAGGCCTTGCCGCACACGCTTCAAGATCGGCCAGAAGAACTGCTGCCAGTTCTCGACGAACTGCCGCGGGTCTTTGACCTTGGTCAGGTCGATCACGGTGACCAGCTTCGGGAACACGTTCGCGTCGGGGAACGCACCCGAGGCGACGAGATCCGGGCGCGGCGACGCGAGGAAGATCGGGTGGCCCTTGACGCGACCGAGGGCGCGATCGACCGCGTAGCCCCACTCGTGCACCGCGCGCTCTGCCGACGCCACCAGCTCCTTGGTGATGCTCGGATCGGCGTTGGTGATCGCCTCCGCCTTCTTCTCTTGCGCCGCGGCTTCCTTCGCCGCCGCCACGTCGGGTGCGAGCGAGTTCTTGCGCTTGCTATCGCGGGTCCGCTCGTCGGGCAGCTCGCGCAACATGCCGCGCAGCTCCTGTCCGACCGCCTGGACCGATGGGAACCGCTGCGCGGGATCGCGCTCGAGACATCCCTCGATCACGCTGCGCAGCGCGAGTGGAAACCCGTCGGGGTAGTGCACCTTGCTGCGGCCACCGATGACGACTCCCTCGGCGATCCGGATCAACAGCGCCCACATATCGTCGGCGGCGCCGTACAGCAACTGCTCGGTGAACAGGCCGTGCAGCGCACCGCCGATCGCGTAGATGTCGAGCGACGTGTTGATCGGGCTGTCCATCAGCGCCTGATCGATCGTCTCCGGTGCGACCGACCAACCGGGCGAGCCGAAGATCCGGCCCTTGTAGTAGCTGCGATAGGTCTGGTTGCTCGTGTCGTCGAGCGACATCGCGAGATCGAAGTCGAACAGGTAGGCGACGTTCGCGCCGTCGTCGACCAGGATGTTCCGCAGCGTGAAGTCGCGATGGATCAGCCGCGCCGCGTGCAACGTGGCCAGGCCCTCGAGGGCCTGCACCAACAACTTGCAGCGCGCCCGCGCGGTCAGGTTGTGCTTGGTGATCGCCTCGAGCAGCGTCATCCCCATGCGCGGCGTGACGAACAGATAGTTGTCGGCGATCGGCGCCGACACGTACGTCGGCAGGATGTTCGGGTGCTCGATCGCCGCGATCCGCGCCATCGCGGCGAGGTTGTTGTGATGATCGCGGCGCGTCACCTCGTCGGTGCGCAGCTGGTAGAGGTAGTTCGAGTGGAACACCTTGCCGACCGCGCGCTCGAGCGAGCCGGTGGCATCGTCGCGCCGCTCGACCTCGTAGACGCTGCCCATGCCGCCGTTCGACAGGTGCTTGCCGTTGGTCCGGTAGAGGTACCGGTTGTAACGGAACACGACCCCCGGCTTCGAGAGGTCCTCCGACCGCAGCGTACCAATCGACGTCGTTTCGACCCAGGAGTCGGTCATTCGCGGTCGCCGACGATCATTCTACGCCTGCCTCTCTCGGAGGACAACGGTAACAACCTGATATCCCTACCTCAGGCGGACAGCGGTGCGTTGTCGCATGACCCCGGCAACCTCGTCGGATCCACGGCGAGTGTGGTACCCAGCGACGTAGTTGATGCTCGAGCATCGCCTCGCCAAAGCCGTCGCCCTCGCGACGTTCGTCCTGCTGGTGATCGGCGGGACGGTAAACCCGACGGGCTCCAGCCTGGCGTGCCCGGAACCGTCGCTGGTCTGCCACGGTGAGCTGTTCCCGGAGATGGTCGGTGGGGTGTTCTACGAGCACGGCCACCGGCTCGCCGCGATGACGGTCGGCTTCCTCCAGGTCGCGCTCACCTTCCTGCTGTTCCGCCGCCGGGCCCAGCACAAGAAGCTCGCCCTGGTGCTGCTCCTCATGGTCGTCGCCCAGGGCGGCCTCGGTGCGCTGACCGTCAAGTACAAGCTGCCCTGGTACGTCTCGACCGCGCACCTGCTCGTCGCGATGAGCTACTTCGCGACCCTGATCTACACCGCGTTCGTGACCCGCCCCGCCCCCAGCGTGATCGAGATCCAGACGCACGATCGCCGTCGCAACGAGCTCGGGGAGTCGCGCAAGTGGGTGCTGTTCGCCGCCGCTGCCGTGTTCGTCCAGCTGCTGCTCGGGGCCCTCGTTCGTCACCACGGCGCCGCGATGGTCTGCCTCGGGATGCCGTCGTGCACGATGGGAGGTGACTGGTGGCCGGAGACCGGCGTCCAGCACCTGCACATGATCCACCGCGCGTTCGGGGTGATCACCGGCCTCGTCACCACGATCGCGGCCGTGAAGATCTATCGCGCTGCGAAGAGCTGGCCGGCGCTGCGGCTGCTCGCGCTGATCGCTCCCGTGCTCGTGATCGCGCAGATCACGCTCGGCATCTACACCGTGCTGACGATGCGCTCGGTCCCCGTCGCCGTCGGTCACTTCGCGGGCGCCGCGAGCCTGTGGGCGCTGTGGATGAGCGCGTGGCTGCTGACGCGCAGCCGGTCGACCCAGTCAACGCCGTCGGTGATCGGAGAGCCGGTATGACGGGCGCCGTCGCTGCCAAGAAGGCCGTCGATCTGATCGCCCTGGTCAAGCCGCGCATCATGATCATGGCGCTGCTCACCGCCGCCGGTGCCGCGGGCCTGGCGCCCGGCACGATCGCCCTCGCCGATGCGCTGTGGATGCTCGCCGGGACCGCGATGATCGTCGGTTCGGCGAACACGCTCAACATGTGGCTCGAGCGCGACGTCGATTGCTTGATGGTGCGGACCAAGGATCGCCCGCTGCCGCAGGGTCGCCTCGACGCGAGCACCGCGCTGCTGTTCGGCGCGATCCAGGGTGCGCTCTCGATCCCGCTCCTCGCCAAGACGAATCTGTTGACGGCCGCGCTCGGTCTGCTCGCCCTCGTCCTCTACGTCGGCGTCTACACGCCGATGAAGCAGCGCTCGCAGATCGCCGTCTGGGTCGGCGCCATCCCCGGGGCGATGCCCGCGCTGATGGGCTGGACGGCCGCGACCGGCAAGATCGACCTCGGTGGGCTCGCCGTGTTCGGCGTGCTGTTCATCTGGCAGGTGCCGCATTTCCACGCGATCGCGATGTATCGCCAGCGCGACTACGACGCCGCCGGACTGAAGACCCTCCCCGGCACCCATGGTGTCGCGCGTGCACGTCGCGAGATCGGGATCTATCTCGTCGTCCAGGTCCTGGCGTCGATGCTGCCCGTGATGCTCGGCGTCGCCGGCTCGATCTATCTCGCCAGCGCGATCGTGCTCGGCATCTTCGTGCTCGTGCAGGGTCTGCCCGGCGCGTTCCCGGGGTTGGCTCGCTCGCCAACCCCGCAAACTCCTCATCGTCCGGAAGGCACCGGCTCCACCAAGTGGGCGCGCAACGTCTTCCTCGCCTCGATCGTCTACCTGCCGTTGCTGTTCGCAGTGATGGTCTTCGACGGTCGGGCCTGACCAGGATGACCATCGAGCAGCTCCATCCGGCGGTCAACGCCGCGCTCAACCTGACCTGCTTCGTGTTCCTCGTCGCGGGTCGCATGGCGATCGCGCGTGGCGACGAGCAGCTGCATCGCAAGCGGATGCTGACGGCGTTCACCGCATCCTCGGTGTTCCTGGTCTCGTATCTGATCCGGTTCGCGACGACCGGCGCGCACAAGTACCCCGGCGAGGGCTGGGACAAGTGGGTCTACCTGATCACGCTGTTCAGCCACATGGTCCTGGCCGTCGTCCTCGTCCCCCTCGTGATCACGGCGCTGCGCCGCGCCTTCAAGGGTAACTTCGCCGGTCACAAGAAGATCGTGCGGTTCACCTGGCCCATCTGGATGTACGTCTCGGTGACTGGAGTGATCGTCTACCTCATGCTCTATCACCTCGCGCCGGTCCTTCATCCGCAGTGATACGGTAGGAGCATGCGGCTCCTGATCGCGCTCTGCTTCGCGACGGCCTGCAGCTACCAGCCACGTATCGGGGTGATCGAGGACGGCCCGGTCGATCCCGATGGGCTGATCGACCCAGATGCGCCGCTCGTAGACGACTGCGGGACGAGCTGCACCGCCGCCGGCGGCACCTGTGTGAGCGGTACCTGCACGTTCGAGTGCGGCACCAACAACGCGTGTCCCGCCGGTGTCGTCTGTCCTCCGAACGTCCCCTGCGCCGTCAACTGCACCGGGCAGGACAGCTGTCACGGCAACGTCGATTGCACGGCGGCCTCGAGCTGCGCGATCGCGTGCACGGGTGGCCAGTCGTGCGACGGCCGCGTCGACTGCGGAGGAACCGCATG
Organism: Deltaproteobacteria bacterium; assembly: GCA_031385555.1. Classification (GTDB taxonomy): domain Bacteria; phylum Myxococcota_A; class Polyangia; order Haliangiales; family Haliangiaceae; genus JABFXX01. The sequence continues at coordinate 20,488 of JANNBP010000450.1, forward strand.
CAACGTGACCTGTGGGCAGGACTCGTGCGACACGGCGGTGAACTGCGAAGCCACCGGTGCGTGCACGATCACGTGCATGAGTGGGCAGTCGTGCTCGGGCTCGGTCGTCGCCAGTGCACCCACCTCCACGATCGCATGCGGTCAGGACTCCTGCGATGCTCCGATCGCGTGCAACGCGACCGGCGTATGCACCCTCAACTGCGGAGGTAGCCAGGCGTGTTCTTCGACGATCGCGTGTGGCCCCGGCAAGTGCGACATCACCTGCGGCCCCGACTCGTGCGATGGCATCGTGACCTGCGGCAACGCGTGCGCGTGTGATGTTGATTGCACCGCGCAGAGCTCGTGTGGCACGGGCTCGACCTGCCCCAACACACCAGCCTGCGACACCGGCAGCGGCTGCACGAGCGGCCCCGGCGCCTGCGACAGCTGTCCTGCCTAGCCGCGCATCGACCGCTTCACAGCCCGAGTTGCTTGGCGACGATCACCTTCATGATCTCGTTGGTGCCGGCGTAGATCCGCTGCACGCGGGCATCCATGAACGCGCGCGTCACCGGGTACTCGAGCATGTAGCCGTAGCCGCCGAAGAACTGCAGACAGGTG
>JANNBP010000470.1:0-2564 GCA_031385555.1 Deltaproteobacteria bacterium
GAGATCGAGGACTCGAAGTGGGTCATGGGCTGGAAGAAGGTGATCTAAGAACAACGGCAAGGCCCGCTGGCGGATCCGACGTTCGACGTGATCGAGCTGACCGCAGAGGACGATTCGTCGGCCTAGCGCCATTCAAGCGAGCTACCGCCTTGGCCGTGAATCACGTCAGGCACGCTTCGCGGGCCCTCTGCATCGAGTCGCGGTCAGAGATCGAGATCGAGCGCCACGCGCGCGCCGACCTTGAACATCGTGATGTCTTCATCACCCCAGACGCGCTCGTAGGAGATGCCGAACGCCGCGCCGGGAAACACGAACCGCGTGCGCAGGGCACGCGCCCCGAACGCAGCACCGACGTGGAAGCCGTGATCGTACTTGTTCCAGTCGCGCTCGGTGGTCCGGCCGATCCAGCCGCCCTCGAGCTCGACGTATGAGTTGAGAAACGTCTTGCGATAGACGAGCGGGGCGACGAGATCCGCGGCGATCTCGAGGCGACCGCGATTGCCCATCTCGTCCTTCGGGAACGTGGCGCTGCCGCCGACCTCGAAACCGAGATAGACGCCGTCGCCGTCGCCGAGCATGCGTCCGAACAACAACCGACCGGCACCACCGGCGGAGACGTCGGCGTTGTCGCCTTGTCGGATCGCGATCGCCTTGCCGCCGCCGCCGAGCGAGAACTGAAATCGGTGCTGCGAGATCTGGCGACCGCGGTAGTCGTCGTCGGGCTCGATCCAGAACGGACACTCGTGCGCCGATTCCTCGGCGCGGCGAAGCACCAGGCGCACGCGCGTCAGCACGAGCAGGTCGTCGACCTTCTTCAGGCTCTTGCCTCGTTCGCGCCAGGCGATCTCGACGTCGCCACCTTGCTGCGCGATCTGATCGTCGAGCCACCTCGCGAGCGCTCGGCGTGCGAGGGGATGCACGCGGCACGTCGATTCGAGCGTGGTCTCGAGCATGCCCTCGACCTCGACGCGATCGATGCCCCAGCCGGTCGCTGCGGCGATCGTGACCTGCCGCTCCAAGTCGCGGAACAGCGCGCGCTCGGTTGGGTGGGCCGGTGGTCGTCGCATGCTGCACGCGGCGAGCAGGACGAGCGCGAACCGGAGGAACATGGGCGGCGCGGCGCAGCGTACGCGCGCCGCTCGGAAACAGCTACCCCGCCGCGGGCTTGCGCGGGCGGATCCGCGCCTTCGCGGGACGCGCAGCGTGGAAGTGCGGACCGGAGATCGTGACGCCGGGATACTTCGCCGTGATCGTCTGAGCGCCGGCAAGAGCCAGCTTGCCCGTCTTGTCGTTCTCGTACTTGAACGGGTCGCCGGAGTCAGCCGGGTGGAATGACATCACCGAGAATCCGGTGCTCTCGTCGACAGAAATGAAAATACGCTCGGGACGGTTACGGACCTTAGGCTCGGGCAAAGCTGCTCCTTCTCGACGTCCCCTCAGAAATGACGACGGACGTAAGGCCTAGCACGGACAGGAGTCTGGGGCTACTTATCGAACCAACTACGGGAACAGTCGTTTCGCCGCGCGCACCGCGTGATCTCGGACGGTTTTGACGTCCAGCGTCTGTAGCGATCGGTCGCGTACGACGACGCGGCCGTCGACGGCGACGTGACGGACGTCGCACGACTTCGCGGCGTACGCGACCACCGACCACGGCGATGCCGCGGGGACCTGGTGGAGCGGTGACAGATCGATCGCGATGAGGTCGCCGCGCTTGCCGACCTCGAGCGATCCGATCTTGTCGGCGAGGCCGAGCGCCGCGGCGCCGCCGAGCGTGGCGAGCTTGACGACCTCGGGCGCGGGCAGGGTGCGGGGACCGTGCGCGTGCTTGTGCAGGAGCGCGGCGAGCCGGAGCTCGAGGAAGCCGTCGAGGTTGTTGTTGCACGGCGCGCCATCGGCACCGATCGCCACCGACACGCCGGCTGCGATCAACGCAGGGACGTCACACACGCCGGAGGCGAGCTTGAGGTTCGACGACGGGCAGTGACAGATGTGCGTGCCGGTCTTCGCGAGCAGGGCGCGCTCGGCAGCGGAGAGGTGCACACCGTGCGCGATGCAGACGTGATCGCCGAGCAGCCCGAGGTCGGCGAAGACGTCGATGTTGTCCTTGCCGAACCGCTGCCGCACGAGCTCGATCTCGCCCAGGTTCTCGCTCGCGTGGGTATGCACGCGGACTCCTCGGGCCTTGCTCTGCACGGCGACCTCGCGCAGCAGCTCGTCGGTGCACGACAGCACGAAGCGCGGTGCGTATGCATAGCGCAGGCGATCGTCCGCCGTGCCGTGCCAGCGCTTGATCAACGTCTCCGACTCGTCGAGCGAGGACGTCGTCGACTCGCGCAGGCTGGCGGGGGTGTCGGGCGCGTCCATCATCGCCTTGCCGATCGTGGCGCGAATGCCGGAGCGCTCGGCGGCTCGAAAGATCTCGTCGGTGTGATGCACCGTCGCCATGTCGAGGAACGCGGTCGTGCCACCGAGCAGCAGCTCGGCACAAGCGAGCACGCCCGCGGCGCTCGCGGCATCGGCGACGAGCCTGCCATCGTACGGCCAGATCACGCCCCGCACCC
>JANNBP010000481.1:0-17438 GCA_031385555.1 Deltaproteobacteria bacterium
TGGTGGTGATGGTGGTGATGGCGGTGATGGTGGTGGACGTGGCGATGGACGTGGCGGTGGACACGGCGGTGGCCTCGGCCATGGCGTCGGTACCGGGCTCGGTGATCGTGCGAGTACGGGCGAGTCGTTGCCGCCGGTGCCCGCCGCACCGCGAGCCTCGAGGGCCCGCCCCGCGAAGCTGATCTATCCGACCCGCGAGCGCGCGGCCTCCGAGGGCGAGCTCTACAGCGCCCGCGTGATCATCGACGCCGAGGGCTTCGTCGTCGGTGCCCGCCTGCTCCACAGCGCCGGCCCCATGGACGCCGACGCGGCCAACCTGATCTTCCGGTTCCGCTACGCCCCCGCACTCGACGACGATGGTCGCCCCATCAAGTCGACCCTCGAGCAGCCGTTCCTGGTCCAGTAGCTGTCACCCGCGGTCGGCGGCGTGAAACCTAGACATCTCGATCAGTTGAGCGGGATTCCGCTCGATCCAGCCACTTGGGCCGTGGCACGCCGCCTGCTCTTGGTTTGGTCACACCACCAAGGACCCAGGACCCATGTCGAAGAAGCCAGAGCTGCCCAGCTCGATCGATCTCGAACAACTCCGTTCCGTCATCGGCGGCGCCCGTCAAGGCGACCCACTGCTCAACGACCTGTCGAGCCTCGCCTCGCAGATCAAGAACGTCTCCCAGCAGACCAGCGGCTTCTCGTCGTCGCAGATGTTCCTGCTGGTTGCGCTCGTCCTGCAGCGCAACACCAACTTCGGTGGCGGCGGTAACACCAACTTCGTGTACGTCAGCCGCGGCCCGCGCTGGTAGCGAGCGACCGCGCCCTGCTCGGCAGGGCTAGACTCGCGGTGTGAAAGCGATCGCGATCAGTCGTTTCGGTGGACCCGAAGTCCTCACCGTCGTCGAACGTCCCTTGCCCGAGCCGACCCGCGGCGAGGTCCGGGTGGCGATCCGAGCGACGGCGATCAACCGCGCCGACTTGTTGCAACGCATGGGTGCCTACCCGGCACCGGCCGACGCACCGCCGGATGTGCCCGGGCTCGAGATCGCCGGCGAGGTGGATGCCGTCGGTCCTGGCGTGGAGCGACTCGTCATCGGCGATCGCGTGTTCGGCCTGCTCGGCGGCGGTGGCTATGCCGAGGCCGCGATCTCCCACGAGCGCGCGATGGCGAAGATCCCCGACGGCATGTCGTTCGAGGACGCGGCCGCGATCCCCGAGGCCTTCGTCACCGCCCACGATGCGATGGTGACGCGCGCGGGCCTGCGCAGCGGCGAGGTGATGATCGTGCACGCCGTGGGTTCCGGAGTCGGTACCGCCGCCGTCCAGCTCGGCCGCGCCTTCGGCGCCTACACGATCGGCACCGCGCGCACCGCCGACAAGCTCGCGCGCGCGAAGGCCCTCGGCATGGACGAAGGCGTGGTCGTCGAGGGCGCGAGCTTCGCGAGCAAGGTCCCGCCCAGCGATGTCATCCTCGAGCTCGTCGGCGGCAAGTACCTCGACGAGGATCTGCGCTGCATCAAGACGCTCGGCCGGATCGTGCTGATCGGGCTGATGGCCGGCACCAAGTCCGAGGTGGATCTGTCCGCGATCCTCCGCAAGCGCGTCTCGGTGATCGGGACGGTGCTACGCGCGCGCCCGCTCGAGGAGAAGATCGCGGCGATGCGGCTGTTCGAGGCGCAGGTCGTGCCGCTGTTCGCACGCGGGCTGCTGAAGCCCGTGATCGATCTGGTGATGCCGCTCGAGCACGCCGCCGAGGCGCATGCGCGGATGGCCAGCAACGCCGGCTTCGGTAAGATCGTCCTCAAGATCTAGTGCCCTTCCAACCGCGCGTGATCATTCGGCGTCTGTCCGGGAACGTACAAACCGCCTAGGAAGCCCAACAGTTGGCGATTGGAGCCACTCTAGCGGGTCTGGACGCTTTCGCGGATACGCCCTGTGATTTCACTGCGTGACCCTGTTCTAGGGTCTGCGCTGCATGCGGTAGACGGGGACGAGGTTGACGCGCTCGTCCCACGCCGGGTGCAGCTTGTAGAACCACCTTTGCTTGTCCTCGGGCTTGTCCAACGCGGACGCGTCGAACTTCGCGCGCAACCCGGGATCCTTGTCGAGCATCTTCCGTGCTTCCTCCTCGACGACGTACGGCTCCATGTACTCCTTCTGCTCGAAGGCGATGTTGAAGAAGCCCCAGTTGACGAGCGCGTCGGGCAGCGCCGGATCGAACAGGTGGAGCACGAGGCGCGCGAGCGGTTGATCGATCGGGATGAAGATCGCGTTGCGATCGAGCGTGCGGGTCTCGGAGGCCCACGCACCCTCGAGCACAGGTCGCGTGCGGCCCTCGTACGGCGGCTGGAACGTCACCTTGGTGACGCGAAACGCCTCGACGGCCAGCCTCGGCTCGCCCTGGATCTGTTCGTAGCGAATGCCGTGACGTGCGAGCAGCGTCCCGACCTGACCGGCGAAGCCGCCGTCGATCACGAAGCCACCGCGCGGGACGTCGACGGTGACCGCGGGCTCGAGCTCGGTGAACAGCGGGACCTTCCAGATCTCCGGCTTGGTCTCGTCATAGACCAGCCACGTGCCCCCGGTGATCTCCGAGGTGCGCTTGTCGTAGACGTAGCCGCGAAACTCGATCTCCTTCGACTGCTTCGTCGGCTTCCACATCACCGTGAGCTTGGTCCCCCCGCGGGCGGCCTCGCTCTTCGAGACCTCGTCCGCGACCTGCCGCCACGTGGCGGCATCCACCGCCGCCGCTTCGAACACCGCCTGCAGCGTGTGATACATGCTCGCCGCGCGCTCCTTGTATGTCCGCCAGCTGTGGGTCTCGACGAGCAGTCCGAGTCGCCCGCGCGCCGCCGCGTAGACCTGCGAGAAGCGTGGCGGGGCTTCGCCGGCCTCGAAGCCGGACTTCGGATCGTTGTCGTCGACGAACGACGGATAGAAGTCGACGGGCAGGTGACCGAGCGCGGTCATCCGCGGCATCACCTTGTCGTGCAGCTTCGCGGCGGTCTCCTCGAGTAGATCATCGCGCCGCGCGGTCGGGGCGAAGTTGAGGCTGATGTCGTGCTCGAACTTCGCGCCGTCGGTGGTGTGCAGATCGATCAGCAGCACCGGATCGAGTGCGCGCATCACGCCGAGCACGGCATGCGCCTCCGAGGTGTCGGCCTTGATGAAGTCGCGGTTGACGTTTTGCCGCGCGCCGTTGGTCCGGAACCCCATCTCGACGGGCCCGCGCTGGTTCGGGCGATGATTCGGGCCGAACCGCTCGTGGCCGTCGGGGTTGAGCACGGGCACGAACACGACGGAGACGTGATCCAGGACGCCCGGCGCGACCTTACCGAGCAACAGATCGCGCACGAACGCGAAGCCGGCGTCCTTGCCCTCGATCTCGCCCGCGTGGATGCCGGCCTGGATGTAGATCACCGGCAGGTTCGGCTTCCTCGCGATCCGCACGGCGACGATCGGGCGAACCTCGCCGGTCGAGCCGATCCGATCACAGAACACGCCTTCGATCTTCGCGAGCTGCTCGCACAGCTGCACCACTTCGGCGTACCTCCCGGTCGCGAGGTAGCCCGAGCGCTCGGCATCGGTGGTCAGCGAGGCCGCCGCCGTCGACGGCAATTTCGTTACAACGCCTCCGCAGGCGATCAGCGCCGAAACGAACAAAGGGCCCACGCAGCGCATGGGCCCTTCGGTAGCACGAGCGAGTTAGCGATGGCGCTTGACCGGCTTCTTGTTGTCCTTGCGATAGTTGCGGCTATCCGAGGCCGCGGGGCGCGGCTGGTACCCCGGATTCGATGCGCGCGGCTGATACGCCGGGGCGCGTGATGGACGTGCGTGATAGTCGCGCGAGTTCGTGTACGCACGCGGGCGATAGCCCGAGGGGCGGTAGTGGCGATACGAGTGGCGGTTGCCGATCGAGATCACCGCGTGCGGAGGCGCCGCGTAGATCCAGCCACCCGTGTGGTAGCTCGACCGGTACCAGGTGCCGCCGGTCTCGCGCCAGTAGAAGCCGTTCGAGTAGAACACCGGCTCGTCGTAGTCGGCGATGACCTGGACGCCGGGGCCCACGTAGACGAGATCCGGCGCGACCGTGGTCGCGGTGATCCCGACGGACGGTCCGGCCACGTAGCCCGAGCTCGTCGCATAACAACCAGTGCCAAGCACACCTGCGAATAGGAGAGCAATGAGACGCATGCCGACGGATTGAGCATCCTGCGTGCCAGCGGCTCAAGTGGTCAGATCCACTGAGATCGACGAAACCGCACAGTGCGATCGTGAAACAGCGTTGTGACCACGAATCACACTGCCCTGTGTGATGGTTTGCACCCATGAACGCCGATGCTTACCTCGCGAAGCTGCCCGCCGATCGGCGAGCTGCACTTGCCGCGATTCGCACCACCATCAACGCGAACTTGCCCGCCGGATACGAAGAGGGCGTGCAGTTCGGGATGATCTCCTGGTTCGTTCCACTGTCGCGCTATCCCGACACGCACAACAAGCAGCCGCTCTGCCTCGCCGCGCTCGCGTCGCAGAAGCACCACATGGCGATCTATCTGATGACGGTGTGCGGCCACGCGCCGACGCTGAGCTGGTTCAAGAAGGCGTACATCGCGGCGGGCAAGCAGCTCGAGATGGGCAAGTCATGCGTGCGTTTCAAGAAGCTCGAGCACATACCCCTCGAGGTGATCGGCGAGCTGATCGGCAAGATCGACGTCGACACGTACGTCAAGACGACCAAGGCCGCGCACGCGAAGCCTGCAAAGAAGCCCATGGCGAAACCGAAGAAGCCCACCGCTAGCCGACGGAAGCGTTGATGCCGGGCGCGTCCGCGCTACGATACGCGCCATGCGCTTGCTCTGTGCGGCCCTGATCCTGACGAGCGGCAGCGCGCTCGCCGACACCAAGTACGAGATCAAGGACAACGAGCTCGTCGTGCCGTACGTGATCACGTACGAAACGGCGAAGGGCACGCTCAAGCCGGAGTCGGCCGAGGCGCTCGGCTACGTGAAGGGTTACCTCGCGGACAAGTCGTACATCTCGACGCTGCGGATCGAGGTCCACACCGACAGCATGGGCGGCACCGAGTCCAATCAGTTGTTGAGCGAGAGGCGTGCGCTCGAGGTGGCGAAGGCGCTGGTCGCGAAGGGCGTCGACTGCAAGCGCCTCCTGCCGGTCGGGTTCGGCGAGACCAAGCCGCGTGCGGATAACAAGACGGCCGACGGGCGCGCGCAGAATCGCCGCACCACGTTCGTCAACGCCGCGCTGCGTGGCAAGGCGATCGGCGGCGCGCCGCTCGAGGGTGTCGGCAAGATCGCCGGCGATCCCTGCAAGTAGTCATGGGACGAGTCACGGGACGAAGGTGGTCGGGCACAGCGTGACGTCGTAGTCGACCGCCGCGCCGGACGACTCGTAGCTACCGACCCACAACCAGTAGCGCGTGCTGGCGAGCACCGGGAACACCGCGCGCTCGGGTGCGGTCTTGCCGACGGTCGTGCCGCGCCCGATCTCGGTGACGGTGACCTCGGGAAACACGAAGACGTCGAGATCGGCGTCACCGATCCAATCGACGCGGAGCGCGAGCTCGTCGTGCGCGCCGGTCTCGAACAGATACGTATCGCGGTCGCGGAAGTCATCCGCGCCGTCGATGTCGGCGGCGTGGCCGGTGATTCTCAGATCGGTCGCGGTCGTCGTGATGCCACTCGGCTCGGGATCGTCGTTGTTCGCGGTGGTCAGCGTGCGTGCGCCGGTCGCGTAGCGGATCTCGATCAGGTCGTTGCCGGTGCTCTGCGGACCGTCGGTGGCCTCGGCGTACGCCGCGGTGGCCGTGACGCGCGCGCAGGCAGCCGGGTTCGCGACCGCGCGCAGCTGGTAGTCGAAGCCGGTGGCGAGGTCGCTCGGGTTGGTCGCGGTCACCACGAGCCGGTAGTTGCCTGAAGCGAGCGCCGTGTGAAAGGTGACGTGCGTGCCGAGGAAGCGGCCTCGCTCGACGACCACGTTGACGTCATCGACGACGGTGACCTCGAGGCCCGCGAGCGCGCTGGCGGCGCCGGCGAAGTCGACGCGCAGCTCGGTGCGAGCGGCGAGCGTGATCTGGAACGCATCGACGTCGACGCGGTCCTCGATCAGGTGCTGGTTATCGACGCGACCGCAGATCACGAGCGTGTCGGCGAGGATCAGCTGCGTCTGCTCGGCGAGCCCATTCCCGAGCGTGGGGTCGTTGAGCAGATCGCTCTGCTCGGCGTAGTCGCAACCGGCGGGCGGGGTGGGCGTGTCGGGGGACGAGTCGCGGGTGGCATCGACGAGCGAGCTCACGGGGGCGCGATCGGTGCCGCACGCGGCGATCGCGAAGAGCCAGGCAACCCGCACGCGCGGACTGCACCATCAATGATGGTCGGCGTCCAGTGCGTTCACTTGAACGGGTAGTAGACACCGTCGATCGTGTAGCCGGCGTAGCCGCCGATCGTGGCGGCCGGCTGCTGCACGACCTGCTGGCCACCGCCGCCGCGGCCACCGAGCATCATCATCATCATCATCATCTCCATCCCACCCATGCCGCCACTCGACTGCTGACCCTTGAGCGAGTTGAGCGCGTCCATCACGCCGGTCAATGCGGTCGTGATCTCGCTGCTGCCACCGGAGCTCGAGGTGCGGGTTGCGCCGCCGGCCACGTGCTTCAGCTCGGCGGGGTCGATGCTCTGGAGCGCCTGTGGTTCTGGCTGCTTCTTGGACTTGGACATCTGGGCTGCCCAGCGGTAGAGCAGCCGCCGTGCCGGGTCTCGGGGATCGCGATCTCACGTGGATCCGCTGCATCCCGTGGTCGCCGTCCACTCGACTCGTCTACTCGAGGACTCAAGAGTCCCGGAGCGCGATTACATGGAGTTAACGGAACCCCGGTCCGGAAATTGGGTGTGTAACTCCTTGATTGCTGGTCACGTGACAGCTGGCGACTTCCGGAGTGAACGCGCTGGGTGGAGCTCACGGAAACCTCGATCCGGAAATCGGGGAACCCTTGATTGTTGGTCACGTGCCAGCGGGCGACTTCCGGAGCGAACGCGCTGGGGGGCGTCGAGCTCGTCTGGCGATTCGTAGCTCGAAGATCAAATGTAGTGTGACCGCCACGCACGACACGGCAGCAGCGATCTCCACCGCGGGGATCGCGACCAGCCACCCGGGCTCGGGGACGTCGACGTGAGGCACCGGCAAGTAACCGCGCACGAGGAAAACAGTTCCGAGCGAGATCGAGAGTGCGATCAGGGCGATGCCGTTCGAGATCGAGAGTCGATTGGCGAATGCACGCGCGACGTGCCAGCTGGAGACGAACTGGATCGCGATCGCTGCGGCTCCGCAGACGGCGAGCAGGCGCTGCAAGCGCCACAGCGCCGGGACCTCCGAAGGAGACAGCCTGCCTCGCGTCGCACCGACGAGCGCCGCGACGATGCAGAGGAACGCGAGCACGCCGACCCACGAGCCGCGCGTCACCGCGATCGCAGGGCGAGCCACGATCGCGAGCACGATCGCGAGCAGGAGTGCGCCGCCGGTGAGGACGAGCACGAGCACGTCGACGCGCGGTTCGTCGTCGGGAGCGCTTCTCACCGCAGCGAGCCGCGTGGCATCCGCGGTCGTCCGCGCTGTCGCCGCGGTCGGATCGAGACGCAACAACTCGACGAGCGCACGACCATACGCGTGACCCGGCGCGGGGATGCCCAGCAGCGCGCTGATCGTGGGTGCGATGTCGACGAGCCGTGCCGTCGGTGCCTGGGCACCGGGCACGATGCCCGCGCCGGCGATCAGCAGCGGCACCGCCGTGGCCTCCGGCTCGGGACCGCCATGTCCACCGCGATCGACGTGACCGTGATCCGCGGTGACGATCAGCGTGTCCTTCGTCAGATCGAGCTGGGGCACGAGGCGACCGACCGCTGCTCCCACCGCGACGGCGGCCTCGCGGTACTCCGGGCTCACCGCACCGTACGCGTGCCCCGCGCGATCGACCTCGCCGGCCAGCACGATCACCAGGTCGCTCGGCTTCGACAGCACGGTCGCGATCGATCGCTCGAGCCCGGCGAGCGAGTCCGCCTTGCGCACCTCGTCGAATGGCCACGCGTACCCGGCCGGGGGCGTCAGCAGATCGCCGGTCTGCGGATGCACGAGGTCGCCGAGCTCCTCGACGTCGGTGGTGAGGAACAGCGGCGGCACCATGCCGATGTCGCTCGCCGTGGTGACGCGCAGCCCCGCTGCCTTCGCACGCGTCATGATCGAGTCGAGCCGGATCGGTGCGCGCACCCGGTTGTGGCGGACCCCGCTCGCGATCGGCGGCACACCGGTGAGCAGCGTGATGTAGTTCGGGCGCGACACCGTCGGGTAGTGACTCCCCGCGGCGCCGTCGATCCCGGCGCGGCGTACTGTATTGAAGCCGGCCTGGCGCGAGTGATCGAGGCGCAGTCCATCGACCATCACGAGGATCACGCGCTGCGAGAGACGAGGAGTCCGAGGATCTACGATCGCCGGCTGCGAGCGTGCGAGCGCGGGATCCTGGAGCTGCAGCTCGTCGTTGAAGCCGAGCGCGAACGTCGCGACCCGCCATGCACCGAGCGCGGCGACGAGCGCCAGCACGACGGCGACCACGCGCGTGACCATTGCCGGTATGATGCGGCGTGCGCTGGGTGGCTGCACTGGTTCTGGTCGGTTGTTCGACGCGTTCGCCGTCGAACCCGCCGCCGGACCAAGCGCGTCTGCTCGCTGCGCGAGATCTCGACGATGTCTCCACGATGCGTGCACATGCGTGGGGGCTCTGGCAGCGGATCCTCCCCGTGTGGGAGAGCTGGCAGCGCTCCGATGCGGTGTTCGGTGCGACCGATCGGATCTTCCGCGAGCTCCAGGCCTTCAAGGTTGGAGACCGCATGGAGGTGGAGACCGCGCCGCTGATGTTCGCGGTGATCTTCGATCCGATCGCTGCGAAGCACGTCCGCGATCACCGGCTCGCGAGCAGCGAATCTCTGCGAGGCATCGCCATCCCCGATTTTCCGCGCGGTGCGATCACCCTCAAGAGCGTGTGGTTCCCCATCCACCGCGATCGCGTGACCCCGCTACCGATCTGGGACGGTGAAGCAAAGCTCGACGACGGCAACCCGACGCGGACGTGGCAGCGCCAGATCGTCGTCGATCCAGGTGGTGCGCACGACGAACCGACGAGCGGTGCGATCGACGACCTCGTCGACGGGATTCACCGCGTGCCTCTCGACGCCTTCATCCACAGGACCCTGTCCACGCGTGACGAAGTCGCCGCCGCCCAGCGCGTGTCACGCGATCCGACGCTCTCGATCGGCGATCACGTGGTGCTACTCGGGATGCACATCTCGACGAAAGAGATCCCCGACTGGGTGTGGGCGACATTGTGGTGGCACGACAGCCCCGACGACGGGCCGTACGCTGTGGGTCGTCCTGCTGCGCTCGCCGGCGCCGCGCGCAACTACCTGATGGACGTCACGTTCAGCGCCACCGATCCCAAGGGCGCGCCGCGGGCGGTGATGAACCCGTGGCTCGAAGCGCGTTTTCCGTCGGGCGTGGTCTCCAACTGTTTGACGTGTCATCGCAGGGCCGCCTATGGAACGCAGGAGTATTTGCCGGTCACGCGTGAAGACACGCGGATCGATGATCCGTACTTCGACGACAAGACACAGACCGACATGGTGTGGTCCCTCGCGCTCGAGGCGCGTTAAGCCGCCGCCGCGCGCGGAGTCGGGAAGAACCGCGAGGCATCGACCGGCTCGACGAACATCGGCCGCTGGTGAAGCGCTGCCTGGAGCAGCACACCGGGCACCGGCAGCTTCGCGTTGTCGAGCATCACGATCGTCCGCCCGGGACCGATCGCGTCGACCAGCATGCCGGGAGGTGCCCAGCAGAATCCGAAGCACATGATCCGATCGATATCGCGCGGTCTCTCGACGACCTCACCGACGAGCCCGAGCCCGTAGCTGATGTAGCCGAGGACGACCTTGCGAAGCAGCTCGGCTTCGCGGCCCCCGGCGGCGCACATCACCTCGAGCGCGGCGATGTGGGACCCAGCGGCCTGCATGGCGCGCACGACCTCGGGTACCTCTGCATCGACGAGCGAGCTGAGCGTCCCCGCCCGCGGGTTCAGCACGGACGTCTTGGCCTCCGGTCCTTTACCCTCGGTGCGGAAGAACCCGCCGAGCGCGGACTTGCGACCGAGGCGACCCGCGGCGATGCCTTCGCGCATGAACACCGGCAGCGAGAACTTGTCATTCGCGATGTCGTGCGTGGAGCTCTTCAGGTTGTCGACGATCGCGGCGTGGACATCCCAGCCGACGAGGTCGATGGTCGCGAGAGGAGGGAGGGCACGACCGGTGTGAGCACCGAGCAGCTGATCCATGAACGCGACGCCGTGCTCCTCCGCGAGCTGGGCGACCTCGTTGAGCACGCGGAAGCCGAGGCGATTGCCGGCGAACGCGGGCGTATCGCGGGTCTCGACGACCTCGCGGCCGAGCCTCCCGAGCAGGTCTCGCACGACGGCGATCACGCCAGGATCCGTACCGGCGTGCGGGATCAGTTCACACCCGACGATCTTCGTGGGCGGGTTGAACAGGTGCACGCCGAGGAAGTGCGAGCGAAACGCGTCGCTGCGGCCGGCGCACAGGCTCGCGATCGAGATCCCCGACGTCACGCTCGCGACGATCGTGTTCGGTCCGCGCAACCCGTCGATCGTCGCGAACAGCGCGCGCTTGATCTGGGCCTCTTCACACACCGCCTCGAACACCAGATCGGCGTTTTCGATCTGCGCGAGCTCGGCGTACGTGCCGACCGCGATCGCATCCGCCGCGAGCTTGTTCTTGGTCAGCGCCACGGCCTTCGCGCGCCCGGCTTCGGCTCGGTCGAGCGTCCGCGCCAGGAACACGGTCGGGATGCCCGCGAGGGCGAACAACGCTCCGGAGGCTGCGCCCATCGCACCGTTCGCTCCGAGGACCACGACATTCGAGATCGGCTTCATGCGCCCGATCACAGCAAGCGACGTACCGCTGCGAGTCAGAACGTCAGGCGGAACCCGACCTGCGCCGACGCCGGGGCGTAGCGGCTCGACGTGCGCTGGAAGTTCGGGTTGCGCGCCGTCGGCGTCGAGGTCTCCTGGCCTTGGCCGTCGATCGTCTTCGCGAAGATGAGGTCGGAGTAGGTACCACCCGAGATCGGGTTGACGTTGTTCTCGCTGCCGCCGGCCTGACCGGGTAGCGCCTGGCGCACGGCGGGCGCGTACGTCGCATCGACATCGAACGCGGCCTGACGGTTCATCAGGTTGAACAGGTCGAGGTACAGCTCCGCGGTCATCGACTTCGACACCTTGCGACCGTACGAGACCTTGAGATCGATCGAGGTATCGAGGTCGGTCCGACCGAACTGACCGCGCGGGAGCAGGAACGACTCGTCGGGGCCGTACACGTAGTGCGCGCCGAGGGCGTTGCGCGGGATGCCGCTGACGGCGCGGAGCCGCGTGCCGAGCGTCAACAGGTTCTTGGTGTCGAGATCGAACGTGTAGAACGCGTCGAGCTTGAGCGAGTGCGGGCGGTCCTGCGGGAGCTTGCCGCGGCGGTTCGCGAGCAGCTCGATCAGGTCGTACTGCGACGAGATGTTCGGATCGACCTGACCGTTGTCGTAGGACACGCTGCCCGGGAAGTTTCCTTCGGTGCGCGAGAACGTGTACGACGCCTGCATGAACAGGCCGCGCGACAACCGCTTGCTGATCGCGAGCTCGAGCGAGGCGTAGTTGCGCTGCGGCTTGTCGAAGCCACGGATGCCCTTGTACATCTCGAGCTCGTTCTCGAGCCGCATCCGCGTCGCATCGTCGGGCGCCGCGGCGATCCGCTGGACCATCGCTTGCTCGTCCTTCGCGGACCACTCGCCGGGGTTCGCGATGATGTAGGTCTGGGCACCGTCGGTGGAGACGTCCTCGATCACGCGCCCGAGCCAGCGCTTCTGCAGGGTGATGCCGAGCATCAGATCGGGCGCGAGCTGGAACTGTGCACCGGTCACGATCTCGTCGAGGAACTGCGCCTTGATGCCGGGGGCGACCAGCACGCCCGACGAACCGAGGAGCGTCTTGTCCGTGGAGTCGACCAGCGTGTCGACGCAGCCGGCACCGTTCGCGGCACCGATCGCCGGATCCAGCGGACCGCACGCACCGCTGCTGGTGTCGAACCGCTGCCGGTACGAGACCTCGCCGCCGAACGAGCGATCGTTGATGTCCATCGGGATGGCCTCGAAGAACCGCCCGTACGACGCCCACACCTTGGCCTCGCCGACCTTCGTCGGATCCCACACCACGCCGAGGCGCGGCGCCCAGTTGTTCTTCAGGTCCATGGCGGTCTTGCCGAGCTGGTTGCCCGTCAGCGGATCGATCTTGTTGCGCAGCGACTCGGCGTACTGCAGCCGCTGCTCCTCGTAGCGCACGCCCGCGTTGAGCGTCAGGTTCGGCAACGGCTGCCACGAGTCGCGGAGGTAGAGCGACCAGTCGATGGTCTGGCCCGCGACCTCGGTCCCCTGCGCACCGACGGTGCCGGGCAGGTAGTCGCAGCTGAACATCTTCTCGCCCTCGGCGCCCGACGTGCCACACACGCGATCGAACCGCGGATCGGTGCTGCCCATCGGCGCGAGCGACACCCAGCGCGTGACATCGACGATGCCCGGTCCGACGAAGTTCTGGACGAACGCGCCGCCGGAGAACAGCCGCGCGGCGATCTTGGAGTTGTCGTCGATGTCGATGCCGGCCTTGAGCTCGTGCGTTCCGGCGAGCCGCGCGCGGCGGGTGACCGAGAACCGAGCGGAGCGGCGATCCTCGGAGTCGTGCGTCAGCGCGCCCGGACCACCGATCGCGTAGGGCGTCGACTCCATCGGGCAGTTGGTGATCGTCGGGAACGCATCGCTGCCGCCGAACCCGCTATCGGTGCAGCCCGCTGCGGTGCGTGCGGACTCGCCGCCGAGCGCGGTCCACGTGCCGAGGTTGCCGTTGCTCAGGATCTGGCGCGGCGTCGCATCGAGCCCGGAGTCGAGCGCACCGCTCTGGAGCTGCGAGTGGTGCCACGCGAGCACCGCCTCGAGCTCGAGCTTCGCGTCGTCGAGCTTGCTCGTCCAGCGTGCCGCGGCATCCCACGTCATGCTGCTCGACTTGGCACCCGTCGACGGCAGCCCGAACAGGCCGGGCGACTTCGACTCGCCGGGGGTGGTGATCAGGCTGACCTGCGCCTGGTGATCCGCGGAGACGGCGAGGTTGAGCTTCGCGATCGACGACACCTGCCGCGACGACGACGAGCGAACGTCGCGATCGACCTCCTGCGTGAGGAAGAAGCCGGTCTGCGGATCGACGTCGGGCGTGCCGTCAGCGAAGCCGCCCTGCGCCGCGAGCCGCGAGTCACACGCGGACAGCTGACCGTTCGCCTGCAGGGCGCGGCAGTCGGTCTGGCTGCGCGTGATGCGCGTGAAGTTGGTGCGCGACAGCTGCGGCGCGAGGCCGGCGTAGAACCACAACCGGTCCTTGATGATCGGGCCACCGAGCTCGACACCGAAGTCGGCGTTGTACGCGCGATCCCCGACGACATCGATCGACGACGAGTTCGACGGTGTGGCCTCGCGCGACGCGGCGAGGAAGCCCGGAGCATAGGTGGCGAACAGACCGCCCTTGAACGTGTTGGTGCCGGTCTTGGTGACGATGTTGACGATGCCGCCGATCGCGCGACCCCACTCCGCGTTGTAGCCGCCGGACAGTACCTCGATCTCCTCGACGAAGTTGTTGAGGATCGGCGTGCCGACGTCGCCGAACGTCAGCCCGGTGATGTCGATGCCGTCGACGAGGAACCGGTTCTCGAGCGAGGTCGAGCCGGAGAAGGCGATGCCGATGCCGTCGTTGTGGGCACCCGCCTTGGTGCCTGCAGCGGACTCCACCGTCCGACCCGGCAGCGGCATGTGGGTCAGGAACTCCTTGTCGATCTTGAGCGACAGGTCGGTCTTCGACAGCTTGAGCATCGGGGCCTTGCCCTCGAGCACGATCACGTCACCGCGCGTGATCGCCTGATAGACGGGCACGACGTCGTTCGCGCCGACGCGGATCCCGGTCTTCTTGACCGTCGCCGTGTCGTCGATGAACGACACCGAGTAGGTGCCCGGGATCAGCTCGGTGACCTTGTAGCCGCCGTCAGCATCGGTGAACGTGGTCTGCGGATCGCCGCCGGTCTCGCTCTCGATCATGACGGTGACCCCGACCATCGGCGCTTTCGAGCCGGCGTCGGTGACGCGACCGGAGATCGCACCCGTCGTGGTGGATTGGGCCAGGGCCGAGGAGGCCGACAGGAGGACAATGCAGATGATCGGAAAGCGCGACATCGTGCTTCGGTGATACGGGCCGCGTTGCTCCAGGTAAACGCAGGTGCGTTGAGGCCACGTGACACGCTGTCGTCGAGCGCAGCGCCGCATGTCGCGCTCCGGCCGGTCATCGCGTGCGACACGGAACGCTGTGGTCACGAGTCATCGGGTGCGACAGGGTATGATCGACGCGATGAAGTGGATGACGGCGATCGTGATGACCCTGGTCCTCGGGTGCGGCGGCAAAAAGGAGGAGCCGAAGCCCGAGCCGGAGCCGGAGAAGAAGTCGGGGTGGGGCGATCGGCTGAGCGGCCTCGCCGACAAGGCGAAGGACCTCGGTAGCGAGGTCGGCGACAAGGCCAAGAACATCGGCAGCGAGGTCGGCGACAAGGCCAAGGAGATCGGCAGCGACGTCGGCGACAAGGCCAAGGAGCTGGCGTCGGGAGCCGAGGCGAAGGCCAAGGAGCTGGAGATCGAGAAGCACGCGCGCGAGATCGGCGATACCGTCGCTCGCAAGGCGTCGGGGCTCTCGAAGGAAGCGCTCGAGCTCGGCAAGGAGCTCAAGGCCAAGCTCGACGCCGGCCGCACCCTCGCGAAGTACAACTACGACCTCTCGATCGACGCGACCCCCGAAGAGGAGAGCGAGTTCGAGAAGCGGCACAGCAAGCTCAAGCAGCTCGATGTCGCCGGCTACAAGGTGGGCTTCGAGCGGCGCTCGCAGCATCCGCTCGGCAAGGTCTACAAGTGGCAGTTCGTGTTCGGCTGGCGGTTGCCCGACGGACGCACCGTGCGGTTGTCGCTGTTCACCGATGACGAGCTCGAGGAGCTGCTGCTCGCCTCGATGATGGGCCAGCTGTTGCCGATCGCGAACCTCAGCTTCAAGTGACGCTCGAGAAGCTGAGCGCGGAGATCGTCGACTGTCGCAAGTGCAAGCGGCTGGTCAAGTGCTGCACGCGCGCCGCGGAGGATCCGCCGAAGCGCTTCGTCGGGCAGGACTACTGGGGCAGACCCATCCCGGGGTTCGGCGATCCGCAGGCGCGCCTGCTCGTGCTCGGGCTCGCACCGGCGGCACATGGTGGCAATCGCACCGGCCGCGTGTTCACCGGTGATCGCTCCGGTGACTGGCTGTACGGCGCGCTGCATCGCGCGGGGTTCGCGAACCAGGCGGCCTCGATCGGGCGCGACGACGGCATGGCGCTGACCGATGCGTATGTCTCCGTGGTCGTGCGCTGTGCGCCCCCCGACAACACCCCGACGACGACGGAGCGCGATCGCTGCGTCAAGTACCTCGTGCGCGAGCTCTCGCTGCTGCACAACCTCCAGGCGATCGTGGCGCTCGGCGGCTTCGCGTGGGATGGGGCGTTGCTCGTCGCCGGCCAGCTCGACCTCGCGATTCCGAAACCGCGCCCGAAGTTCGGCCACGGGGCCACCACAACGCTCGGAGCGTGGCAGTTATTCGGCAGCTATCACGTCAGCCAGCAGAACACGTTCACCGGCCGGCTCACCGAGGCGATGCTCGACGACGTGTTCGCGAAGGCGCGGGCGGCGCTGCACTAGATCTCGCCGGCGCAACCCGCGATTCCTTCCGGATCACCAGGCGTAAGCCGGACCACGTCTCGTCGATCGCACAGTCATTTGGGGACCATGTCCCGCACCCTTGGTGTCGACCAACCCGGTCGGCAACGCGACCTCGCGGATCGTGTCCTCCACGAGGTCCGTGGCGACTCCCGACGACTTCTTCGGCCAGGCCGCCGTTCTGCTGCATCGGTGGGCGCAGCGCGGCGATCTGTTCGACGAGTCGTTCTCGCTGCTTGACGAACACGACCATGACGTCGAGGGGCGTCCTGCCTCGGTTCTGGAGGGCGGCCCCCGTCGGCAGCACCCCGAGCTCGAACCCGGAGGGTGACCCGTCCAGCGACACCGTATGTCCCTCTTTGATTCCGAGCTTCTGAACCAAGGGAGTGCCCGAGTAGCCCGCCTGTGTCATGGGAATGAATGGTGCCATTCCGAACGTCTCATCGCTGACACCGTGGAGCTATCCGTGCAGCAAACCGAGGAACAAGTCGAAGCCACCCCCGTCACCACCGTGGACGAGCGGATCCCGATCTCGTTCGCAGGGACCTGCGATCTGGCGATCTGGTGCAAGCTCCTTCGCGACAAGGGATGGAGCGGGCCACGCATCGCGCGCGGCCTCGGACGGAGTGAGGGCTACGTCAACAACCTGATTCGCGTCGTCGATCGCGCGTCACCGCTGGTGATGCTGCGATGGCGCGAGGAGCAATCCGGCGAGCTGGCTGCGGTCTGCGCGACCGACTGGCTCGTGCAGATCTGCTTGTTGCCGCACGACAAGCAGAACGAAGAGCTCAGTCGTCGCGTCGCTTCGTCGCTGTAGGTACCCGATCGCTGCGTAGATGCCGCGCTCGTCGCTGCGTCCCTGCACTTGCGACCTCTAAGAGGGTCGCCAACTCGCCAACTCCCGCCAACCCTCGCCAAGGGATCTTCAAACGCTGAGGGGTTGACCGCGGTGAATGGTTCGCGATCGATCGAACCGTGGATCGCCCGACCCTTCCTTGCCAATCTTTGGCGAAGGTTGGCGTGCCTTAGCGGGTTGGCGACCCTCTGAACCAGTCCTACTTCGTCTGGTTGACGGTCGCAGCAAGACCGGGGCGAAGCTCGTTCGAGGGCGCATCGATCTCCGCCTCGATCAGGATCAGGCCAGACGCAGGGTCGAGTGCAGGAGACACCTGCTGGACTACCGCCGTCACCATCGTCGGCAACGTGTCGACCGACGCGGTGACCTTGGTCCCGAGCGTCAGCTTGCGCGCGTGCTCCGGTGGCACCGCGAAGCGCAGGCGAGGGCCGCCGCGGCCGACGATGCGCACGATCGGGGCGCCCTGCGCGACGGTCGAGCCGGGATCGCGGAAGCGCATCGCGACGGTGCCGTCGAACTTCGCCTTGAGCACGTTATCGGTCAGGTGATCGCGCGCGGTCTGGACGTGCGACGACTCGGCGGCGACGATCGAAACGGCGCGTTGCGCGGCGGCTTCGGCACGCTTGACCGCGAGGGCCGCTTCGTCGGCGACGGA
>JANNBP010000501.1:0-12066 GCA_031385555.1 Deltaproteobacteria bacterium
GGTGTTTTTGTTGTCGGTGGGTGTGGTTTGGTGGGGGGCGCGGGGGGCGGTGCGGGGGGGCCGGGCGCGGGGGGGGGCGGATGGGGGGGTCGTGGGGGGGGGGGGGGGGGTGGGGCAATCCCCCCCCCCACGACGGCGGCTCGCGATCGACACGCCGGTCAGCGCGTACACCCACGAGCGCGCCGGGCTGTCGCGCGTGATCTACCTCGAGCGCTGCCGCGGCGGCTGCCAGGTCACCGGGGGGAGCACCAACGACGCGCGCTCCGTGACGTCGACCATCCCGTCGCCGGGGGACTACACGATCACCGAGTTCGAGAACGGCATGGGCGGCAAGGGCACCGCGGCGGATGCCGAGTGGAACGCCCTCGTGACCTGCATGAAGGAGGTGTACTCGCCGTACGACGTCGAGGTCACCGACGTCAAACCGGCCAGCGGCTCGTACCACCTCGCGATCATCGCCGGCAATCCGCAGGAGGTCGGGCTCGAGCGCAACATCCTCGGCGTGGCGCCGCTGGCGTCGAACTGCGCGGCGTTCGACAACGTGATCTCGTTCTCGTTCTCCGGCGCGCATCCACAAAAAGTCATCAACGAGCACATGCTCAACGTGTGCTGGACCGCGGCGCAGGAGAGCGCGCATGTGTTCGGCCTCGATCACGAGTTCGCGTTCATCGACGGCAAGAGCGCGTGCACCGATCCGATGACGTACCGGGCCGACTGCGGCGGGCAGAAGTTCTATCGCAACCAGGCCGCGCGCTGCGGCGAGGAAGAGGATCGCGATTGCCGGTGCAGCCTCGTGCAGAACTCGCACCGCACGCTGCTCGAGCGGTTCGGTCCGGGCACGCCACTGACCGGCAGCCCGACCGTCGAGTTCAACACGCCGCCCGCCGAAGGCGCGCCACTTGCGTCGAACATCATCGTCACCGCCGGCTCGCGGCGCGGCGTCGCGAAGGTCGAGCTGTTCCTCAACGGCTTCCCGGTGACCACCGTCGGCGGCGGCACGTTCGGCACCAACGGCCAGCCGACGCAGGCCTACCTGCTCGTCGTGCCCGAGCTCCCCGACAGCCTGTACGACATGTTCGTGCGCGCCTCCGATGACCTCGGCAATTTCACCGACACGCCCACGGTCCAGGTCGTCCACGGCGGCCCGTGCACGACGGCCTCCGCGTGCTTGCCCGAGCAGAAGTGCGAGCAGGGCAGGTGCTTCTGGGATCCGCCGCTCGGCGAGCTCGGCGATGGCTGTGGGTTCGATCAGGAGTGCAAGAGCCTGTTGTGCCACGGCACCTCCGAGACCGAGATCTGCACCCAGATCTGCGACGCCCGGGACGTGCTCGCCTGCCCGCAGGGGATGAGCTGCAACAACGGCGTCTGCTTCCCGACCGAGGGTGGGGGGTGTTGCTCCACCGCGCCGGAGGACTGGATGCCCGCGGGGCTGCTCGCGTTTTTGGTCGCAGTGATGACGATTGGTCGCAAAGCTCGCCGGAATTCTCAGTCGTCACGCTGAATTGCCAACGCCGGTGAGGGCGTGAGCGTGACGAAAACTGCTGACAAAAATCAGCCGGGCGAGGTATCTCAGCGTGCCTATGCTTCGCGTCGCCGTCGTCGTTGGTCTGGTCAGCCTGTTCACCCCCCTCACCGCATCCGCTGGAGGCGGGCTAGAGGGTGGTATCGACTTCTCCAAGATCGAGAAGCGGCCTGGCCGGCTGCCTCAGATCGTTCCGCGCTTGCCCAAGAAGCTGGCAGCGTTGCCTGCCGGTGCGCTCGCGGGTCACACGATCTTCCTCAATCGCTGCATGCCCGGCGGCTGCCAGATGAAGGTGGGCACCGACGATATGTCGGCCGACCCGACGCCGAGTGGTGTCCCTCCGGGCAACGTCACGCTCGCGCCTGCCTCGGATCTCACCGAGGACGAGTGGACCGCGATCGTCCAGTGCGTCCGCGAGGTCTACTCGCCGTTCGACATCAAGGTCACCGACCAGCGCCCCACCAACGTCGCCCAGTACTCCGGCATCATGGTCGCCGGCAACAACGCGACCAAGGCGGGCACCACGCTCGGCCTGCCACCCGGCATCGGTGGTCTCGGCGGCGGCACCGGCTGCAGCCCCGATCCGAAGGGCGTCGCGTTCGCGTTCGCCGACAACGACAACGTCAACATCTTCGCTCGCGAGGCGCTCGGCAACACCACCTCCGAGGCGCGCGTGTTCGGCATGTGCTGGATCATCGCGCAGGAGACCGGCCACAACTTCTCGCTCGATCACCAGTACGAGTACGTCGACGACAAGGCCAGTGCCTGCAACGATCCGATGACCTACGAGGCGGACTGCGGCGGGCAGAAGTTCTTCCGCAACCGGTTCGCCGCGTGCGGCGTGTCGGGTGGCGCCGACGGCAGCCAGCCGGGTCCCCGCGCCTGCTTCTGCGGCCCGTCGCAGAACTCGCACCTCAAGCTCCTCAACCTGTTCGGTGCAGGCACCTCGTTGATCGCCGCGCCCACCGCAGCGATCACGATGCCGGCCGCGAGCTCGACCGCCGCGAACTCGTTCGGCACCACGGTCCTCGCGACCGCGGGTAGCTCGCGGGGTGTCGGTCGTGTCGAGCTATGGGTCAACGGCTTCAAGTGGGCCGAGTCGAAGGGTGCGCCGTTCGGACGCGCGGGCCAGGCGAACCCGTCGCCGTACCAGCTGATCGTTCCGGCGGATCTGCCGGACAGCATCGTCGATATCCAGATCAAGGCGTACGACGACCTGGAGCTCCTCGGCGAGTCGCCGGTGGTGACCGTCGTCAAGGGCAAGGCCGGCGGCTGCACCGCCGCGACCGAGTGCGCCGAGGGTCAGAAGTGTGAAGCGGGCAAGTGCTTCTGGGATCCGCCGACCGGCGAGGTCGGCGATGCATGCACGTTCCCGCAGGCGTGCGTTGGTGGTCTGTGCAGCGACAGCGTGTTCCAGGGCGACGGCATCTGCACGCAGAGCTGCGTGGTCGGTCTCGCCGATTCGTGCCCGACGGGCCTCGAGTGCGTCGACGCCGGCAACGGCAACGCGGTCTGCTTCACCCCGCCCGAGGAGGGTGGTTGCTGCAGCACCGGTGGCGGTTCGCCGTGGGGCGCGTTCGCGCTCGGTGGCATCCTGCTCGGCCTGTTCGTGATCCGCCGCAAGCGCTAAGCCGAGGCTCGTTGATGTTGCGTCGCAGGCGGCGGTAAGCTGCCAACGATGCGCTCGCTCCTCTTCGGTGTTGTGCTCGGGCTCTCCGCTGTCGCGAACGCGGAGACCACCGCACCCACCAGCATCAATCGCCTGATGGTGCTCGAGCCGGGCGACGAGGCCTTCAAGCTGTTCCACGGCGCGGTCTGGCTCGATGCCGACAAGGCGACGTGGAACTACCGCTGGGGCGGTCTGCAGTGCAAGGGTCGCGATCTCTCCGATACCAGCGTGCAGCTGCTGTTCGCCGCGTTCCGCTCCGAGTATCAGGTTGCCGTCGAGTACGTGACCAGCGAGTACAAGGGCAAGCAGTACCGCTGCCTGACCGGTTTCACGATCTCCAAGAGCTAGCGGACGCCTGGTCGGGCGAACGTCGGGTTCACTTGAACTTGTCGGGACCGATCGTGTCGCGTGCCGTCTTCGCGCAGTTCCGGGTCATGTCGTTGTCCTGGTTGCTCGCGCCGCCACGCACCTCGAACACGCACTTGGTATCGGCGTCGAAGAACCGGAACACCTGCGCATCGAACGCGCCGGTCGGCACGATCTGGACGCATGCGAAGGTGCCCATCGTGTCGTCGCCCTTGACGCCCGCGAACGGTCCCATCGAGGCGCGCTTCGCGTCCGAGGCCGCGGTCTGCTCGCACTTCTTGCGGTACTTGTCCGCGTCCTCGATCGTCGAGCACAGCAGCCGGATCTGACAGAGCGGATCGCCGGGCAGCACGCCGAGCTTGCCCTCCTTCTTCGTCAGCGCCGCCTGCTCCGCGGCCGTCAGCTGCTTGCCGCCCCGCACGAGATTGCAGACCGCGGACGCTTCCTTGTCGGTCTTGCCGACGTCGGCGACTGTCAGCGGGTCTTTCTCGCTCAGCGCCGTGGTGAACGCCGCGGTATCGATCAGCTTGGTGCAATCGAGCTTGGTGTCGCCGGAGACCGGAGGCTTGAGCGTCTTGGGGACCTCGCCCTTGTCCATCTTATCTTTGAGCGCAGCCTCGGCTTCTTTCCGTGCTGCTTCGGCACCCGCGTTCTCCTTCGAACAGGCACTCGCGAGGAGCGAGGACAGTGCACATAGCGCGATCAGCGTCCGCATGGCCCGGGAACCTAGCACCGGAGCGGGAGCACTTCGAGCAGTTCTAGGGAGTTCGCGTGTGGACTTGAGGGATGGCCGATCGTCGGGCAAGGTTAGCCCCCCGCGCCCATAGCTCAGGTGGATCAGAGCAGCCGCCTTCTAAGCGGCAGGCCGCAGGTTCGAGCCCTGCTGGGCGCACGAGATTGGTGGCACACGTCGTGCTGATACGTCCGACGTGGTCACCGACGTTGTCGAGAAGCACCCGATCACCGAAGCGGTGGGTGGGCAGCCGCGCACGTCTGTAGAGGTTCCGCGCACCGGCAACGTCGGCTGGCGGTTCGTCAAGCAGCTCGCCGCGGAGATCTGGGCCGACCAGATCGACGACGTCGCCGCGATGATGACCTACTACGCGATCCTGGCGCTGTTCCCGATGCTGGTGTTCGTCGTCACGATCGGGCTCCTCGTCCTCGATCACGACACCATCCGCCAGGGCGTCATGATGGCCACCGACGCGATGCCGCAGTCGACCCGCGAGCTCGTCGCCTCGCGCGTCGATCAGTTCGTCAGCTCCGCACATCCCGGGTTCGCGATCGGCAGCGCCTTGTTCGCGCTCTGGGGTGCCTCGCGCGGCGCGGTCGCGCTGGGCGGCGCGCTCAACGCGATCCTCCAGAAGACCGAGACGCGCAGCTGGGTGCGTCGCCAGCTGATCGCGATCGGCGTCACCCTCGCCGTGGCGGTTCTCATGGTGATCGCGCTCGGCCTGCTGGTGGTCGGGCCGGCGGTCGGTCACTGGGTCGCGGATCGCACGGGGCTCGGCGACGCCTTCGACGTGGCCTGGAACATCGGCCGCTGGGCTGGGGCTGGGCTGCTGGTGATGTTCGTCTGGGCGATGCTCTACAAGGTGCTCCCGAACACTGACGCACCGCTCCGTGTGTTCACGCCAGGCGCGTTCATCGGCGTGCTCCTGTGGCTCGGGATCGGATACCTGTTCGGGCTCTACCTGAGCCACTGGGGATCCTACGAGGTGACGTACGGGACCTTCGGGACGGCCATCGTGTTCCTGACCTGGATGTGGCTGTCGAACATCGCCCTGCTCGTCGGGGCGGAGATCAACGACGTCCTCGCCGACTTGCGGAAACACCGCAGTGCGGCAGCCGCGCAGCTGGCCGACCGGGACGAACGACCCGTGTAGGCAGTTCATCTCCCGGGCGTGATCCGGGTCGGATCCCCGCGAACCTTCGCCGGTGACTCCTCGCGATTGGGTGACAGCCGTGTTTTACTGCGCCAGATCGAGGAGAGACCCACATGAAGAGTCAGTGGTTAGCCTGTCTTGCGCTCGTGCTCGGCGCATGTCCGAGCGTGACGGTAGATGACAACGAAGGGGTGTTGGGGCCCACCGTTGAATTCGACCCGGCGAATAGCGTGGTCCCGTTCCCCAATAACCTCCTGCTGAGTCCCACCACCGGGAAGCTCACTCTCCCGCAGCAATGCAACGAGAGTGCGGCGACCACGGCGACGCGGACCAACACGCTCAACAAGCTCGACGGCTTCGGCACGTACGAGGTCACGCTCAACGTGACCTTCACCGAGCCGGTCGACCTGGCGTCGCTCGATGGTCGCGTCGTGGTGTTCCAGCGCGCGAGTGGGGGCGAGGGTGCCGATCCGCTGACGGCGATCCCGATCCCGGTGATCGCGGTGCCGACCCAGACGGTTCGGTTCCAGGACAAGACCAACCTCGATGCGTGCGCCGATCCGGTGACGGTCGATCAGGTCACGTTCATCCCGAGGGTCGCGCTCGACCAGAAGTCGACGTACACCGTCGCGCTGCTCGACGGCATCAAGACCGCCGGCGGCGAGGACTTCGTCGCGTCGTTCACGTGGTCGTTGGTGCGCAACCCGCAGCCGGTCGTCGCGTTCGACGACGCGGGCAACATCACGCTCAACCGCACGCCCCTCGATCCGATCGCGGACAAGGAGCGGCTCGCGGGGATCGACCTGTTGTGGAACGCACACCACAACGCGGTCACGTTCCTCGCAGGCACCGGGCATGACAGCGACGAATTGCTGCTCGCCTGGGAGTTCAACACCCAGACGGTCAACGATCCGCTCGACCCCAGCGTCGAGGGCTCGCCGGCCGCGGATCTCACCGCGCTCCCGTTGATCGGCAACGCGCCGATCGGTGCGGTCATCCCGGGACTCACCGCTCGCACCGCCGGCACGCCGTTCCAGGCGTGCTTGGCGGACGATCCGATCAGCGACACGCAGTGCTTCTTGCGCGTCGCCCTCGGCCTCTCGCAGGGCGCCACCGGCGCGGCGATCTACCCGACCGGCAAGGCCGTGTGCGCGCAGGCAGGCTGCGCCGCCGTCGGCGAGATCCGCAGCTCGTTCACGCTGTCGAAGCAGTATCGCCAGGATGTCGACAACGCCGGCTACACCGGCACCGGCACGCAGAAGATCCCCGGCGCGTGGACCGATCCGGTCTCGCCGAGCGTCGTCCACAACACCGATAACGCGAACCCGCTGGCGAACGACGTCCAGGCCCGGCTCGAGACGCTCGTGCTGCTCCCGAACCCCCTGCTGTGCCCGGGCAACGTGGCCCCCGCGGACGGGTTTCCGGTCGCGATCTTCCAGCATGGCATCACGCGCTCGAAGACCGACGTGTTCGGCATCATGGGTGCGCTGACCAGCAACTGCATCGCAGTCGTCGCGATCGACGCCTCCAACCACGGCTCGCGCGCGGTTCGCATCTCGAACACCGCGAGCGTCATCCCGGCGCTCAACTGCACGGACGTCGCGGTCGGCTTCCCCTCGGCACGCCCGGACCTCGGCCCCGATCCGACGACGCACTCGAGCTGCTACGCGCCGATCTTCTCGTCGGACCTCGGCGCCACGCGCGACGGCTTCCGCCAGAGCATCCTCGACCTCCATCAGCTCGCCTCCTCGATCAAGGCGTGCGGCACCACGGCCTGTGGTGCGGCGGTCAAGTTCGACACCACCAGGATCTCGTACGTCGGTCACTCGATGGGCGGCATCTTCGGCGGCATGTTCGCGGGGACCAACCCCGACCTCGCGGTCAGCGTGCTCGACGTCGCCGGCGCCGGCTGGGTCGACATCCTCGAGAACACGCAGCAGGTCACCGGCTTCCAGTGCCCGCTCGTCGACGCCCTGATCGACGCCGGCTCGCTGACGTGCGGCAGCGCGCCGTGCACCGAGGCCGACAAGTTCAACCCGCTCGCGCCGGGCGGTCCCACCGGCCTCTGCCTCACCGATGCGTGGAAGAGTGATCCGGGCTACCGCACGTTCGCCGTGATCGGCCGCTGGGTACTCGACCCGGCGGATCCGGCGAACTACGCGTCGCGCCTCGCCAGCAAGAAGTTCCTGATCCAGCGCGTGGACGACGATGAAGTCGTCCCGAACCTCGCCACCGATAACCTCGGCGCGCTCTCGGGCCAGCTCAAGGGCGACGCCAGCTGCGGCGTGCCGATCAGCGGTACCGTCCCGCCGTCGAGCGCGATCGTCGCCGCTCCGACGCAGTCGTTGTTCCTCGACTACCTCACGTTCGCGCCGGGCGACGCTGCGTGCCCCCCGGGCAACACCTTCGGCCACGGCTCGTTGCTCAAGCCCGAGGCAAGCGTGCTCGGCGTCGGCTGCAACCCGAACACGGGCGTCGGCTGCGATGGCAGCCTCGCGACCCAGCGGCTGCAGACGGACGCGGTGTTCTTCCTCCTCGCCAACCTCGACCTCCTCTAGGCCTCCCTATGAAGAAGAACCTACGCTCCACGCTCTTCGGCTTCGCCGCCGCCGCCGGGATCACCGGATCTTGGACAACCGCCGGCGCGAACTCCTTCAACATCAACGAGCACGACGCTCGCGTCACCGGTCGTGGCGGTGCCACGGCTGCCAGCAACGACGACGCGTCGGCGATCGTGTTCAACCCCGCCGGCCTCGGACGCACCGAGGGCACTCAGGTGCTGGTCGGCACGTCGCTCTACATCGCGCAGGGTTGGTACTGCACCAACAGCGACGCCGATCAGAACGTCTGCCAGGACAACGGCACGAAGACGGAGAGCCCGCCGCAGCCGGTGCCGAACATCTACATCTCGCATCGGATCAATGACCTGCTCGCGATCGGCCTCGGCCTGCACTTCCCGTTCGGCCTCGCCGTCCAGTGGCCCGAGGGCCATCCGCAGGCAGCGGTCGCCCAGGAGTCTGCCCTCCGCACGATGTTCATCTCGCCGACCGTCGGCGTGAACCTCGACAAGCAGGTGCCGGGCCTCACGCTCGGCGCCGGTCTCGACATCATCCCGGCGAGCATCCAGCTCAAGCGGCAGCTGGTGTTCGGTGACACGACCGGCACCGTCGATCTCGCGGCCGACACCGTCGGCATCGGCTTCCGCGCGGGCATGCAGTATCACCCGCCCGCGGTGAAGGGCCTCAAGCTCGGCGCGATGTACCGGAGCCAGGCCAAGCTCGCCTTCGAGGGCGAGGCTGACTTCGACATCGCCGACCCGTTCCGCGGCCAGCTGCCGCCCGACGGCGCTGCCACGTCGACGATCAAGCTGCCGATGGCGATCTCGGGCGGCGTCGCCTACTCGCCGGTCAAGAACCTCGAGATCGAAGCGAACGTGGTCTGGATCAACTGGAGCAAGACGTTCCCCAAGGACGCGGAGCGCGGTGGGGAGTCGACGTCGCTGACCCTCAACCTCCCGGGTGATCAGGTGTCGGCGATCCCCGAGGACTACGAGGACACGGTCTCGTATCGCCTCGGTGTCGACTACAAGCTGAACAAGTCCAGGTCGGCGATCCGCGGCGGCATCATCTATGATCCGACGCCGATCCCGAAGGAGACCCAGACGGCGCAGCTGCCGGACGTCAATCGCGTCGCGCTGACGATCGGCGGCAGCCATCAGTTCTCGGACACGCTCGGGTTGCACGCCGGCGCGCTATGGATTCCGCCGCGCGAGCGCGAGACGTCGCAGGATCCAGCGGTGCCGATCTTCAAGGGCACCTACGGTGTGCAAGCGCTCGTGCTGTCGCTCAGCGTCGCAGGCACGTTCGGTGGCAAGCCCGCGGCAGCGCCCATGGGCGCCCCGTCGGTCGCGAGCGCCAAAAACTAAACTTCACTACTTCTCCTTCGAGGACTCATGAAACGCAGAGATTTCCTTCGCGACGTCGGCTTCTTCATCACCTCCGCGGCCCTGATCCCGGCCTGTGGCGACAATGCACTCCCCGTCGTGATCGACGAGGGCGAGCCCCGCGGGACGTTCGCGTTCCCGCAGGGCGTTGCCTCCGGCGATCCGCGCACCGATTCGGTGGTGCTGTGGACGCGTGTGGTCCGCGGCTCCGATCCGCGCGCCGACGTGACGCTCCACGTGCAGGTCTCCACCGACGGCGAGTTCACCGAGTTGCTCGTCGACGACGAGGTGGTCGCCACCGCGGGGAGCGATCACGCCGTGCGCGTGCTGGTCAACGACCTGCCCGCGAACACCGCGCTGTTCTACCGCTTCTTCACCAACAACGATTCGATCGAAGGCCAGACGCACACCGCCCCCGCGGCGACTGCGGACGTCCAGGTCAACATCGCGTGGGTGTCGTGTCAGGACTACCAGTCGGGTCACTTCGGCGCGTATCGCCAGCTGATCTCGGATGACGCCGCCCGCCCCGCGGCGGATCGCGTCCACTTCGTCGTCCACCTCGGCGACGTGATCTACGAAACGATCGACGAGAGCTCGCAGCGCGCCCTCGACAACAACTTCGAGGAATTCACGCTCGCCGAGGCCGATGGCTCGGATCGCCTCCCGGGTCGGTTCCCGTCGGGCGGTGGCATCAACAAGGCGGGCGCTCGGTTCGCGCGCACCGTCGACGATTACCGCCACCTCTACAAGACGTTCCTCTCCGACCCGGCGATCCGCGCGGCGCGCGCACGCTGGCCGTTCGTGTTCACCTGGGACGATCACGAGTTCACCAACGACGCGTGGCAGTCGATGGCGAACTACATCGACGGCACCACCGCCGACGAGGGCTCGCAGTCCCGCAAGCTCGCCGCCAGCCAGGCGTGGTTCGAGTTCACGCCTGCGCAGCTGTCGGGCGCCGTCGGCGTCACCGGCGTCACCCAGGATGCCAAGGACTTCACGGCGACGGGCGTGTCCGACGCTCGCTTCACCACTCCGAACGCCGACAACTTCGTGGACGAGGAGAACAACGCCGCCGCGATCGGCGCGATGACGATCTATCGCTCGCTCCGCTGGGGCAAGCACGTCGAGCTGGTGATGACCGACCAGCGCTCGTACCGCAGCGATCACGCGATCCCCGAGGATCTGCCGCCGATCGTCAACCTCGCCGTCGGCCAGACGGTGTTCTTCGACCCGCGGAACTTCCTGCCGCTGCCGTTCGTCGCGTTGATGGACGCGGGCAGCCTCGCCGGTGGTCCGCCGCCAGCGACGGCGCCGGCCACGATCCCGGGCACGCCGTTCCCGAACCCGCGCCGGACCTCGCCTCCGGGCACCATGCTCGGCAAGACGCAGAAGGCGTGGTGGAAGTCCACGATGCAGGGCTCGGACGCCACGTGGAAGCTGTGGGGCAACGAAGTCCCGATGATGCGGATGCTGGTGAAGAACGTGAACAACGCGCTCGGCTTCGACCGCGTGCTCGATGGCGATGCGTGGGACGGGTATCCGTTCGAGCGCAAGGAGCTGCTGTCGTTCCTGCGGACCAGCAACATCAAGAACGTCGTCGTGCTGACGGGGGACATCCACGCGCACTTCGCGGGCGTGCTGGTCGACGACTTCGATGCGGCGGTCGGGAGCCGCATCGCGGTGGCCAACGAGCTCATCGTCGCGGGCATCTCGTCGAACTCGCTGTTCTCGTTCTACGAGGCGGCGACGCGGTCGGCGGCCGTGCCTGCGGCGCTCCGCGGGCTCGTCACGGTCGACGCCTCGGCCAAGGAGGGCTCGGCGTTCACCGAGAACCTGAACCTGCTGATCACCAAGGGCCTGGCGTCGGCAGGGACGTTCGCGGGTGCCATCGCCAACCCGGGCGTGCCGTCGGTTGCGGTGGCGCTTGGTGCAGCGAACGGAGTCGCGGATGTCAACGCGAACCCGCACATCCGCTACGCGGACACCAACGCGCAGGGCTACGGCTACATCAAGGTGACCGAGGCCGAGTGCACGGCGCAGCTCGTGACGATCAACCGCCCGGTCGGTGGTGCGAGCGTGGTCCCCGGCGTCAAGCGCGTCGCGGCCTTCACGATCCCGGCAAATGATCCGGCGGGGATGTCGCAGGCCGAGATCACCGGCACGAAGCCGTTCCCGCTGACCTGAGCTAGGGGGGCGTCCCTAATTGGACGTAAACGTGGTCGTGGTCGTGGTCGTGAACGTTGACGGCGACGGCAACGGCGACATGGACGGCGACGGCAACGGCGCCATGGACGACCGTCAAAACATCTTGGTAAGCATCGCGACGACGGCTTCGAGAATGGCTGTCGCGTTCGTATCGGGCCTCGGTGAGGACCTTGCGGAGACGTCGAGCGAGGCTGCGCACTCCATCGCCTCACCGCGCGCAATCTTGTAACGGTTCGCGCAATCCGGCCTGCGACCAGCGCCCAGCGCCTTCGGCGATGTTTCGGACGACGGACTCGGCCGCGCGCATGAGCTGATCTGCGCGATCCGCATGCCCACGCGGGAGCGCGTCCACGATGTCGTAGACCAAGGCGAGGAATTCGATGGCTCGTTGATAGACGTCGGGACGTTGAAAGCTGAGCATGTCGGGCATCGGCCACAGATCGGCGGAGTTGCGTCACGTTCAGCGTCCACCTCC
>JANNBP010000580.1:0-15659 GCA_031385555.1 Deltaproteobacteria bacterium
GATCCTGATCGTGGTGTCGAACCCGCTCGACGCGATGGTGTTCGTCGCCAAGCAGGTCACCGGCTTCCCGCGCGAGCGCGTGATCGGCTCGGCCGGCGTGCTCGACAGCGCCCGATTCCGCACGTACCTCTCGCTCGCCACCGGCGCCAGCGTCGAGGACATCCACGCGATCGTGCTCGGCGCTCACACCGACAAGGACATGGTGCCCATCACGTCGACGGCCACCATCGGCGGCGTGCCGCTCGCTAAGTTCCTGTCGGCCGAGAAACTCGCCGAGGTCGTCGAGAACACCAAGAAGGGCGGCGCGACGCTGACCGGCTTGATCGGGACCTCGGCGTGGCTCGCGCCCGGCGCCGGCACCTGCCTGATGGTCGAAGCGATCGTCCGCAACCAGGGCCGCATCCTGCCGTGCTCGGTCGAGCTCAACGGTGAGTTCGGCGTGACGGGTGCGTTCGTCGGCGTGCCGGTCAAGTTGACCGCGAAGGGCGCCGAGAGCGTCCACGAGTTCGAGCTGTCCGCCTCCGAGAAGGACGCGTTCGGCAAGTCGGTGGCCGCGAACACCGAGCTGATGAACATCGCGCGCGGCTTCCTCGGTTAGAGATCGATCAGGTCCGGTCGCGGCGGCGTCACGCAGCTGTCGACCTGGCGATCGTGGAGCCACAGCCGAGCCCGGCGATCGAAGCCGATCGTCACGGGATCGAGGACCGGCTTGGCCTCGCCGCGCTTGATCGACGTGTAGCGAACGTTGATCGCGCCATCCTCGAAGTAGCGGAGGTTCGCTTTCCACTCGGTCGCGTTAGCGTGCGCACCGCCATCGTCCCACGCGGTCACGATGCAGACGCCCTGTTTGAAGCCGTCATGGTGACGCGTGAACACCGTGCGGTAGTCGCTCGAGTAGCCGCCCATCGATCCGGACCACGCGAGCTCGATGGCGGGGCCTCCAGCGACGGTGACGAACCGTGCACCGTCGGGGCCGTTGCCGAACCGACCGTACTCGCCGAGCTCGCCGATCGCCTGGAGCTCGTGATGGTCGAACATCGCCGCGATGGTCAACGCACCGCAGCCACCGCAGTCACCGGTCGACCGCGTGACGATCACGGCGGTGCGGTCGCCTTGTGTGGGTGTCGCGAACAGCTTGAACGGATAGCGACACTGCTCGTCGCTGTACATCCGGCACGCGAGCTCGAGCGTGCGTTGCTGCTCGATCGAGATCATCCCGTTCATGCCGTCGGTGAGCGCTGCACACGCGCACGCGGCATACGGTTCGGGTTCGGGCACGGGCGTCGGGATCGGCGTGACCACCGGCACCCGGCAGATCACCGGCGGCGTCGGGACCTCGGGCGGCTCCGACACCACCAGCGCGCAGAGACCCAGCGCCGCAGCGCCGATCATGGCAATGGTCGCGACCCAGCGGACTCGTCCCACACAAGCGACCCTATTCTCGTGCACCTCTTGGCTGTAGCAGACGGTCACGCGCCGGTCGACTCCTCGTCGCTGGGCCGGCTAGAACAACTGGTTGTCGAAGCGGGTGACCAGGTACGTCGGGCTGCCGTCGGGGTCGATCACGAACGCGCCGTCCTCGTTGATCTGGTTGCGATGGATCAGGTGCGCGCTGTCGTCGGAGTTCTCCACCGTCGCGAACACCGAGATCTTCGCGCCCAGGACGATCGGGCCGGTGATCGCATCGGCGAGGTCGAACATCGGCATCGGCGCGAAGTCGAGGCGATGCAGGCCGAGGTCGGTGACGAAGTCGAAGTCGAGGGCGGGGTGCCAGCCGTCGCTCCACGCCGGCCCCTTGAGCGCCGCGGCCTTGCTGGCGAACGCCATCTTCGGCTCGCCAACGGTGGACTCCACCGCCGCGACCATCCGGTAGACGTCGCCGCCCGAGCGCACCTCGAGGATCAGGTGATCGTTGTTCGGGCGAGGGCACGACGTGTTGCCGGGCGCGAGCACCGCGACGACGGTGCCGTCGAGCCGGCCATAGCCGTTGGTCAACGCGTTGCCGAAGTTGCTGACGCAGCCGGCCGACTTGTCGAGGTGCATGACGTCCGGGAGCGCGGTGTCCACGGGAGCGCTATCCGGATCCGGCGTGTCGTTCGACGAGCCGCCACAGGCGACGAGCAGGATCAGAGCTGCGCAACGCACGGCGCCGGGATACCACGGGGCGCCGACGCGCCGGCGAACTTTCAACCGGCGAGGATGGTTCGGTAGAGCGACGCGCCACCTCGTGCGACCGCCGTCACACGCGCGTGGAGCGCACCGACGGTGCCGAGCGAGCGGATCGCTTCAGCGGCGAACCCGGCGAGGTCGCCGACGCGAACATCACCAAACGTGAAGTAGCGCAGCGAGCGTCCCTCGGCGGAGGCCGCGAGCCACTGCAAGATCGCCTTGTGCGGTGGGTCGCCGCAGAACGCACCGCAGCCCCAGTTGCCGGTCGCGATCGGGCGCTGCTGCGCATCACGTGTGAACCCCGCCCTCGCCTTGCAGAGCTCGCGGATCACCGCGGCCTCGGTAAACTGCAGCCCCGGATCGCCGCGCCGATAGTCGATCGCGTCGATCGCGACGAGCTCGGTGTCCGGGGTGCCGTCGGCGAATCGGGGCGACGGATCGCGCAGCGGGCCTCCATACGCGAGCGTGCCGCCGTAGCCGCGATACGCGGCGAACATCTCGCTGCCCGACATCACGATCGCCTCGTCGTGGCGCATCACCGGGGACACGATCATTCCGACCAGCAGCTCGGGTGCAACGGCAAACCGGATCTCCTCCTGGACGTTGCCGCCGCGCAGCACGCCGCCGCCGAGGAACCGGTTCGCGAAGTCGACCTGCCGACAGTCGTGCGCGTCCTCGATCGCACCGGTCTCGCGAACCTCGATCGGCAGCAGCGGCGCGGTGTCTGCGCTCCACGCCTCGGCATCGCGAGCCGCGACAACCACGCGCTCGAACCGCAACATACCGCGTGGCAGCTCGGTCTGCGCGCGCTCGAAGTACGCGAGCATGCAGCGCAGCTTCGCGCGCTCTGCCGGGATCGCGGTGCCGAGCAACGCGGCGCAATCGAGCTCGGGGTGCAGCGCAGCCGCAGGCTCCACCGCGCCGAGGAACATCCGCGCGAGCCACGTCGCCGCATCGTCGCGCGACACCGTGGTGACCTGCGCGCGACCGACGAGGTGGGTGTCGAGCGGGGCGACCTCGCGCTTCGCGAGCGAGACGATCGCATGCACCGCGGACTCGAGCGCCGGCTCGGCGCCGAGCAGCGCGACCACGGCGTCGAGCGCGACGGGCCGGGCTGTACCAAGCCGGGCCCGCGCTGCCGCGAGCTCGGCGAGGGCGTTCACCAGCTGGCCATGGCGGTCTTGAGGTTCGCGTCCAGCGCGTCGAGGAACTGCTCGGTGGTCAGGTGTGCCTGCTGCGGACCGACGAGCACCGCGAGGTCCTTCGTCATCTTGCCGCTCTCGACGGTCGCGATGCAGACCTTCTCGAGGGTCTCGGCGAACTTGACGACGTCCGGCGTGTTGTCGAACTTGCCGCGATACACGAGACCCTGCGTCCACGCGAAGATCGACGCGATCGGGTTGGTCGACGTCGGCTTGCCCTTCTGGTGATCGCGGAAGTGGCGCGTCACCGTGCCGTGCGCGGCCTCGGCCTCGACGGTGTTGCCGTCCGGCGTGAGGAGCACCGAGGTCATCAGGCCGAGCGAGCCGAAGCCCTGCGCGATCGAGTCCGACTGGACATCGCCGTCGTAGTTCTTGCAGGCCCACACGAAGCCGCCGTCCCACTTGAGTGCGGACGCGACCATGTCGTCGATCAGGCGGTGCTCGTAGACGGTGCCTGCCGCCTTGAACTTGTCGGCGAACTCCTCGTCGAACACCTTCTGGAACAGATCCTTGAAGCGACCGTCGTACTTCTTGAGGATCGTGTTCTTGGTGGAGAGATAGACCGGCCACTTGCGATTGAGGCCGTAGTTCATGCAGCTACGCGCGAAGCCGATGATCGACTCGTCGAGGTTGTACATGCCCATCGCGACGCCGCCGCCCGGGAAGTCGAAGATCTTGTACTCGACGGGCTTACCGCCGTCCTTGGGCGTGTACGTCATCGTCAGCGTGCCGGCGCCCGGGACGACGAAGTCCGTGGCCTTGTACTGATCGCCGAACGCGTGACGGCCGACGACGATCGGGCGCGTCCAGCCCGGCACGAGCCGCGGCACGTTGTTGCAGATGATCGGCTCGCGGAAGATCGTGCCGCCGATGATGTTGCGGATCGTCCCGTTGGGGGACTTCCACATCTCCTTGAGGTTGAACTCTTTGACGCGCGCCTCGTCCGGCGTGATCGTGGCGCACTTGACGCCGACGCCGTACTGCTTGACCGCGTTCGCGGCATCGACGGTGACCTGGTCGTTGGTCTGATCGCGATACTCGATCCCGAGATCGAAGTACTTGATGTCGATCTCGAGGTACGGGGTGATCAGCTTGTCCTTGATGAACTTCCAGATGATGCGGGTCATCTCGTCGCCGTCCATATCGACGACGGGCGTCTTCACTTTGATCTTCGCGGCCATGGGGCTGCGTTTTTACCGCAAAACCCGCGGGCCAACAGCGGTGTGGCGGACTTCGATCGCGGCGACGACGAATGCGAACAGCACCATCACGGCTCCCACGATGGCGAGGGGACGTGCGATCAGGCCTCCAAACGGAGCGATCGCACCACCGACCAACCAGACCGTCGAGACTTTGCCCCTCATGGCCATTCGATGACCGGATCGAACGGACCGCTGCGCGGTTTCACCGCAGGATCGAGATTTCTCCGCTCCGGCGGATGCGCTCGCCGGGATCCGTTAGCGCGGACACTTCTTGAACGTCGAGTGGAACGCCGCGGTGGTGTCCGCCTCGATCTTCGGCAGGTTCGAGGGATCCGCGTTGGTCGGCATCATCTGCGCCAGGTAGCGCTGCTTCGCGCCCGCGCAGTCGTTCGCGTTGACCAAACACTGGGTCTCGTAGAACCACAGGCCCTTGGTGTCGGGCAGCGCGATGTGGTGCTTCGCGATGATGTCGAGCACCACCTTGCACGAGCGACCGAGCCCGGAGGCGACCTGGAGGCGGTACTGCGCGCGCTCCGCCCAGCGCGTCTGCGGCGGTGCATCGATCGGGCAGAACGCCTTGTCGGACGCCTCGGCGGTGGTCCTGATCTGGTTCGCGTCCCACCCGAGCTGCTTGCCGCTGGCCTCGATCGCGGCGGCGGCACCGACGCAATCGCCGGTCGCCATCCGGCAGTTCGCCTTGACCAACTCGACGCGACGGAGCTCGTCGTCGGGGAGCTCGGGCACGTTCGCGAGCAGCGCGAGACAACCGGCACCATCGCCGAAGTTCAGCTTGTCGGCGGCGCGCATCATGAGGTGCGTGTAGCTGGCGTTGTCTTTCGAGGGTGCGGCCGCACTGGATCCCGATCCGACGCGCACCGTCGCTACGTCGTCCGGCTTCGGCGCGATCTTCGGCTTGTCGAACTGCCGGATCTGGCCCTTGTCGTCCTTGACCGGCAGCGTGTCGGCCTTGGGGCCGTTCGCCTTCGACTCGATCGGCGTTGTTTCGGTCGGCTTCGTCTCGGTCGGCTTCGTCTCGGTGGGCTTCGCCTCGGTCGGCTTCGTTTCGATCGGCTTCGTTTCGATCGGCGTGGCCTCGATCGGCTTCAGCGTGCGTGGCACGGAGCTCGATCCGGAACCCGCGGTCGGGGCTTCTTTCGGTTGTCGCGTCGCCGCCAGCACCGCGACCGTGCCACTGACGGCGAGCACCGCCGCGGCGATCCCGATCCAGATCGCGGCCTTGCTGCTGCGCTGGACCGGATCGGCGAGCGCGGCGATCAGGCCATCGATGTCGTCGAACCGCTTCGCGGGATCCGGGTCGAGCGACTTCTGGAGGATCGCGAGCACGCGACGCTGCTCGGGCGTGGCCGTCTTCGGGATCTCCGGCACCTTCTGCATCGCGAGCACGATCGCGGCGATCGTGGTGCCGCGGAACGGCCGCTCGTCGAGCACGCCTTCCCAGATCGAGGCCGCGAGCGCGAACTGATCGCTCTTCTTGGTGGCCGTCGCGCCGTGCAGCTGCTCGGGCGACATGTAGAGCGGCGTGCCGATCACCGCCCCGCTCACCGTCAGGCTGGTCGTGGTGTCGACGAGCTCGCTGCCGCGCGCGAGCCCGAAGTCGCCGATCAGCACGCGCCCGTCGTCGGACACGAACACGTTGTCGGGCTTGATGTCGCGATGGACGATGCCCGCGCGGTGCACCGCCATCAACCCGGCGGAGGCTTGCCGCCACACCGCGACGATCTCGGACACGGTCCGCGGCTTCGCGGCACGCCAGACGCGCGCCGTGGATCCGTTGACGAGCTCGAGAACGAGACAGATCTCTTCGTCCGCCTCGCCCGCGTCGTACACCGCCATCACGTTCGGGTGGCGGACCTGCGCGAGGGCACGCGCTTCGCGCAGCAGCCGCTTGCGGAGCGCCTTGTCGTCGACGCCCTCCGGCTTGACGAACTTGAGCGCGACCTTGCGGTGGAGGTGCGAATCCTCGGCTTCCCACACCACGCCCATCGCCCCGGCGCCGAGCTGGCGGATCACCTGGTAGCGCTTGGGTGCGTTGCGGACGGGTTGCGCGAGCTTCGCGAGCTCGATCACCAGGCGGCTGCACTCGGCGCAGGTATCGAGGTGGCGATCGATCGCGTCGCGCGCGTTGCTGGCGAGCTTGCCTTCCGCGAGCTCGACGAGCAGGTTCTCGTCGGGGCATTCGCCGGGCGTCAACATCGCCTTCCCGCCGAGCCCCGAGCGTAGAGGATCGCGAATCAGCGTCGGATCCGACGACTGTGCTTCGCCGGTGCTGGAGTCCGCCGCAACGGACCACGTCCCTCCTGCGGCCGCGCTCTCCGGCGACATCGAGTGCGTGCGCTTGAGGTCGCGATCCTTATCCCACACGACTATCCAACGACCTTGGTCGCGAGGAGCTTCGCGATCGAAACGTCGAGCCGGCTCATCACCAGGCCGAGGACCTCGTCGAGCTCACCCTCGGGAAGCCTGAGCTTCACCGCGAGGTGCTTCTTGGTCTCGGCGACCAGCTGCTCGCGCGCGCGCTGGATCCGACGGGCTGCGGTCGCACGGTGGATGCCGAGCACGGCACCGAGCTGATCGATCGACAGCCCGGCGACGAAGTGCTGCCGCAGCAGGTGGCGATCACCGGGCTCGAGCGCCTGCGCGCCCTCGTGCATCGCCTGCGCGACTGCCGTGCGGTACTCGGCCTTGACCACGTCGAGCTGGAGATCGCCGGGGTTCGGCAACGCCAGGATGTCGTCATCCTCGGCGGACGACTCGCGCGTTCGATCCTTGCGCTTGGTGAGATCGAGGAACACGCGCACCGCGGTGACGCGCAGCCAGTTGTCGAGGAAGCCCTGCCCCGCATAGTCGGAGATCTTCGGTGACTTGCCCGCCTCGGCGACGAACAGCTTCGCGCGCAGGATCTGCTTGAGGTCATCCGCGGTCTGGCCGGGACCGGCGAACCGCCGGCACGCCGCCTCGATGGTGTTCTTGTGGACGCGCTCGAGCTCCGCGATCGCCGGCGGCGATCCCCGCGCCGCCTGAGAGGCCACCGCGAGATCACCGGCGTGGCAGTGCTGGAGGTAGTTTGGAAGATCGATCACCACGGGAGCGCGCTTCGCGATCTGGGTGATCAGATCGCGGTCGTCGATCTCGAGCGAGGGGTAGCCCTTGTGGGCCTCGTCGCAGAGCTCCGCCAGCCGCGCGCCGACCTCCGGTGCCTTGCCGGAACTGCCGGCGTTCGGCCAGGCGGCCATGAACACCTCTGCCAGTTGCGCCGGGGTAGCCATCGGGACAACGGTAACACCCCGAGGCCCTTGTTGTTCCGGTGGATCCACCGCGCAGCGCCAGACTCGACCACCCAGGCGGATCGAGCGGGTATCGAAGTCCACGAAGGTTACGGACGCTACCTACGAGGGCAGGTCGCGCCGCGAGGGGAACCTTCGCTCAAGCGGTTGCACGGGACCGGCGGCGCCGGGTGATCCCCAGCAGGACCAGGCCGAGGCCGAGCCCCGCCGACCCACCCGCAGCACAGCCGCCCTCCTCGACCTCGGCCTCCCCCGCGTCATCCGCCGGGACCGAGCAGGTACTGGGGTCGAGGTCGACGCCCGTGACGCTCTGCACCCAGCTCACGACCTTGTCCGCGCGGACGTAGACGCCGCCGTCCGAGCACGTGGAGCCTGGCATCGCGAGACCGCGCGACACGATGCCGACCAGCGCCGCCCCTTCCTTGGTGTTGAGGAACACCGGCCCGCCGGAATCACCGAAGCACGAACCCTCCCCGTTGCCACCGGCGAGGAACTCACCGTGTGGAGCGACCGACGCCTGGCAGCTGTCATCCGTGGTGCAGCTCGCATCGGAGATCCGCAGATCCGCTTCGCGCAACTGGGTGTTGTTCGGGTTGGTGTCCGACGTCATGCCGAAGCCGACGAGATGCACCATCACGCCATCGCGCAAGCCTTGCTTCGCGGCGCACGCCGGGGCGATCGACCGTGGCCGACCGCGTGCGACGTGCTCGAGCATGAGGATGCCGACGTCGAACTTGTTCTCCCAATCGGGATACGCACGTGACGACTTCACGGGGATCCGATCACCGCCCCGCGTGTAATCGACCGTATCCGCGATCACCTCGTACGGCTGCGACTCGATGCAGTGGCCGGCGGTGAGCACGATGTCCGGCGCGATCAACGTGCCGGTGCACGTGCTGTCCTGACTCACCACCAGCACGACATCGCGCCACTTGCCCTCCGGCACCGCCGTTCCACCGACCACGAACGACGCTTGATCGGAGGGAGTGAGTGGAGCGGGAGACGACGGTGAGGCGACCGCAACGGACGACAACAACGAGAACCCAAAGGCTAAGCGAAGCAGCATGGCAGACCGCAGCAGCAAGCTCGGTGCCACGCGCCGACGAAGTCTTCTCGGCGAGTTACGCGCGCTTGTCCGGCCGGAGACCGGACCTGCGTCCGCCGG
Organism: Deltaproteobacteria bacterium; assembly: GCA_031385555.1. Classification (GTDB taxonomy): domain Bacteria; phylum Myxococcota_A; class Polyangia; order Haliangiales; family Haliangiaceae; genus JABFXX01. The sequence goes on from JANNBP010000580.1 coordinate 9,044, forward strand.
CGGGATTTGGCGGACAACCCCCGCTTCGATTCGCTGTGGCGAGCGGGCGATCGTGCGGGCGATCGTGCGGGCGATCGTGCGCCCGCGCGCGCGCTCGGCCGCTCCACGAGACAGCCGCGCGCTCGGAGTTTCTACGTGCCGGTGTGCGACCGGAGAAACTGGTCGAGCGCCTTCGAGAACCCGGCGAAGTCGTCATGCATCACGAAGTGCCTGGTCGCCAGCACCACGACCTCGAGCTTCTTCGCGGGCTTCATCTGATCGCTGATCCACTTCACGAGCTTGTCCTCGCGCGGTGTCCCCGAGTTCGCCAGCAGCAGCAGCGCCGGCGCCGTGATCTTCGAAACGTTCGGCCGGAGATCCACCGTCGAGATCTCGTAGAGCGCCTCGGCGTACGCGTGCTGATCCGACCTCGCGACCGCTGCGAGGATCGCATCGTGTGCAGGCTTCCTCGGATCGCTGAACATCGGCGAGAACCGCTCTCGGATCGTCGCGGCGAACGTCTTGGTATCCATCTTCTTGTACTCGTCGCGCCGCGCCTGCGCGAACGGCACCATGTCCGGGTCGCCGCCGCCGAGCGTCGGACCCGAATCGACGACGATGACCGACCCGATCAGCGCCGGCGCGGCCTCCGCGATCCACAGCGCGACGAAGCCGCCCATGCTGTGGCCGACGATCGCCGGCTTGTCGAGGTGCTTGTCCTTGATGTACGCGATGACGTCGTCCTTGACCGCCGACGGGATCGGGCGATCGATCGGCGCGGCGCCTGCGAACCCTGCGAGCGACAGCACATGGACCTCGTAGGTCTTCCCGAGGTGCGCCGCCGTCTGCGTCCACACCGAGCCGGGGCACCCGAGGCCCGGGATCAAGATCACCGCGCGGGCAGCGGTCACCCCGGACACCTCGGCGGTGAACGCCGCCGGCTTGGCCTCGGCGCGCGCGGCCCCGAGGACGATCACCACCGCGAGGATCACGCGCACCATCAGCACCGAGGATAGCGCCCGCGGGCGCGACCGTCGACTTTCGTCACGCGAGCAGCTCGAGTAGCCGGCGCCGCAGCTCGATCCGGGACGTCGCGCCGAGCTTCTTCATCACACCCCCCAGGTGGGTCGCGACCGTGGTCTCGGCGATCCCCAGCTCGTAGGCGATCAGCAGGTTGGACTTCCCGAGCGCGGACAGGTGCGCGAGCGTCCGTTCGCGCGGCGCCAGCGTGCGCGGCTCCGCGAGGCCATGCTCGTTCGGGCGAGCTACCAGGTAGCGCAGGCCGCTGCGCTCGAATTGATCGACCAGCGACCACCGCCCGGCGACCAGCGGGGTCCAGGCGGCGAGCGCGCGGTCGTCGTCCCTGCGACCTGCCGGACTGCGGGCGTGCTCCTGGCGCTCCATCGCCTCGCGCAACGCCACCCGCCCCGCTCGCGACGCGGCCTCGCCGACGGCGTGCTCGATCCGGCCGGCGGTCGACACCACGGCCTCGAAGTCGGTCGCGGACGTGATGCGCAACCGGCGACCTGCCGCGACGTGTGCCGCGACCCTCGCCCACCGCGCGATCGTCTCGGCATCGAACTGACGCTCGATGCGTTGCCCCGCCACGAACGCGACACTCAGCGGGCCCGGCTCGACGGTCCGGAACGCGGAGAAGTCGGCGACGCCGAGGCGGCTGTACGCATCGAGGATCCGATCGTCGACCTGCCCGCGTCCGACCGCGCGATACGACGCCACGGCCGACGCATCGAGCGACGGGGGGACGTCGTGAAACGCCGCTGTCATCCGGATGTTCTTCGCCAGCAGCTGTTCCGCGAGCTCGACGTCCTCGGGGGAGACGTCGAACACCACGCGGCGTGCGAACTGCTCCGCGGGCTCGCTCGCGGCATCGATCAGGTAGCAGAGCAGGCCGCGGTCGCCGTCGAGCAGTGGCCGCACGGCCTTGCCGAGGCCGCGCAACCATTCGAGGTCCGTTCCGTCGAGCCGATACGCTGCCTCGACGACCTCGATGGGTGACAACCCCGTCAGCTCACACCTGCACCGGCGGCAAATGTAGTCGATCGACATGCTTTAGGCTCGTCCCCATGGACACAGGCGTTCCCACCTTCGCCGATCAGGGCGGCGATACCTGGCCCTCGGTCGCACCGGTCGACACGCTCGACGCGACGTCGACGTCGCTGTTGCGCTTCAAGCTCGGCGCGATGCTGGGCCGCGGCGGCATGGGCGAGGTGGTGTCGGCACGCGATGACGTGATCGGGCGCGCCGTGGCGGTCAAGAAGCTGCGCACCGACAAGCCGACGCCGCAGGCTCGCGAGCGCTTCCTCCGCGAGGCCAAGATCCAGGGCCGGCTCGAGCACCCCGCCGTGCTGCCGGTCCACGAGCTGCAGACCGACGAGCACGGCAACCCGTTCTTCGTGATGAAGCGCGCGATCGGCGTCACCCTGTCGGACGTCCTCAAGAAGCTCGCGCTCGGCGACGCCGAGATCACCAAGCGATGGTCGCGCCGCCGCTTGCTCGCCGCGTACTCCGACGTCTGCCTCGCGCTCGAGTTCGCGCACTCGAAGGGCGTCGTCCACCGCGATCTCAAGCCCGCGAACATCATCCTCGGCGACTACGGCGAGGTCTACGTGATCGATTGGGGCATCGCGCACGTGATGGCGACCGCGATCGAGCTCGCGGATGTCCGCCAGGCCGAGGAACATCTGATGCAGGACGGCGTGATCCTCGGCTCGCCGGGCTACATGTCACCCGAGCAGATCAAGGTCGACCAGACGCTCGACGGCCGCTCCGATGTCTACGCGCTCGGCTGCATCCTGTTCGAGATGCTGACGCTGCAACCGCTCCGCGAGTCGGGCATCGCGGGCATCGCGCTCGCGCTCCTGCCGTCCGCGAAGGACATGAGGCCCTCGTCGCGTGCACCCGAGCGCGACATCCCGCCCGAGCTCGACGTGATCACGCAGATCGCGACGCGCCCCGATCGCACCGAGCGCTACGCGTCCGCACGCCTGCTCCACGACGCCGTCCAGCACTACCTCGACGGCGATCGAGACGTCGCCCTCCGCAAGGAGCTCGCCGCCGGGCAGCTCGCCGATGCGCGCGCCGCGTTCGCGCGTGGCACCGGCGTCGAGTCTCGTCGCGAGGCCCTGCAGTCCGCGTCGCGGGCCCTCGCGCTCGATCCGACGAGCAAGGCTCCCGCCGAGCTGGTCGGTCGCCTGATGCTCGAGCCTCCGACCGAGACGCCGCGCGAGGTCACCGAAGCCCTCGAGCGCGCCGACGACGATGCGCTGTACGCCGCACGACGGTTGATCGTGATGGCGGCGATCGCGTACCTCGCGTTCATCCCGATCCTCTACGTGATCGGCTTCTCCAGCCCGCTGTTCCTCGGTGGCTGCGGGATCGTCGCGAGCGCGATGTGGCTGTCGGCGGCGACCGCGACCCGCGCCGCCGTCACCCGCATCGCGTACACCGGCCTGATCGGCAACTCACTGATGACGCTGCTGTTCTCCATCACCGCGACGCCGTTCTTCATCGCCCCGAGCCTCGGCGTGATCACCGCGATGTCGATCGCCACGCATCCGCGCGTCGCGAAGGTTCCGCTGTTGATCGCGGTGGTCTCGATCAGCGTGCTGGCGCCGCTGGTGCTCGAGCTCGCCGGCGTGCTGCCGCGCAGCATGACCGTCGCCGACGGCACGGTCACTTTACATACGGGTGCGAGTGGCCTCGACTACACGACCACCACGATCGCGTTGGTTCTCTATGTCGTCGCGCTGCTCGCGATGGCCGTGATCCTCGCGAAGGCGCTCACCAGCGATCGCCGGCTCGCCCAGCGCGCCGCGCAGCTGCAGTCGTGGCAGCTCCGCCAGCTGATGCCGTGACCGTGCGCTCGTGCGCGCTACGATGGCCGGCACGCGCGATGCACACTCGACCCTCCATAATAACCTGGCTTATCAGATCGCTCGTCGCTGCCTGGGTTCGTGGATCCGATTGGCAGCGTCGGGCGGTTGTTCTTTTCGGCCTCACCCTCACGGCGTGCTGGACGTCCGTGCCGCCGTCGGAGAAAACCGTAGGCGTGGAACCGACGCCCAAGCCCACCGCCGACGAAGTGCGCGCCACCGTGCAAATCGACGCGGAGCCGGGCGGCAAGAAGTTTCAAGGCGTCTGGCTCGAACTGCCAGGCACCGAGGTGATCCCGCGAACCGGCCGCTGGGTGATCGACTATCGCGCGACGGAGATCTGGCGAAGCTTCGAGAACGAAGAAGTGATCGTCACCGGCGCGCACTACCAACCGGTCGGCCAGGCGATCAACGCGCCTCATTACAAGGTGGCGACGATGCGGTTCGGAGGGCCGAGTCGCAGCCGCAGCGTGCCGCTCCGCTCGATCGGTCCCGAGACGCTGCTGCGCGGCGCCTTCGTCGAGACCGTGTGGCCCGCGGGCACCCGCCGCGCCGGCGACATCGAGCGCAGCTTCAGGACCGACGACGGCGCGACCTATGGGCTCGCCTCGGGTTCCGCCGCCGTTGAAACGGGTCCGAGGGCGATCACCTGCCGCGAGGTCGAGCCCGATCCTGCGTACGCGGCGGACACCGGCGGGCCGAAGGTGTTCGTGATCCGCGTCCACCCGCACGCCTGGACGCCAGAGCGCGTGCGATAACGCCCTCGTGCAGCTCGCGTCGACGATCCGCGGAACACGCTACGTGTTCGGCTCCGTCAAGGAGGTGCTCGCGAAGGCGAACCCACCGAAGAGCGGGGACGATCTCGCCGGGGTGTCGGCGCGGGACAGTGTGGAGCGGGTGGCCGCGCGCGCGGTGCTCGCGAACCTGACGCTGCGCGAGCTCCGCGAGAACCCGGTCGTCCCGTACGACCAGGACGAGCTGACGCGGATGGTCGAGGACTAGCTCGACGACCAGGCGTTTCGCGCCATCGCGCACCTCACGGTCGGCGAATTTCGGGAGTACCTGCTCGCGATCGAGACCACCGGCCCGACGCTTCGCGCGCTCGCACCGGGCCTGACGCCGGAGATGGTCGCGGCGGCGGCGAAGCTGATGTCGAACTTCGATCTGATGACGGTCGGCTCCAAGTGCCTGGTGGTCGTCCGCGCGAACAACACGCTCGGCTTGCCCGGGAGGCTGTCGTCGCGCTGTCAGCCGAACCATCCCACCGACGACGTGCAGGGCATCCTCGCGTCGATGCGCGAGGGGCTGGCGTACGGCTGTGGCGATGCGGTGATCGGGATCAACCCGGCGACCGACACGCCGGCGTCGACCGCCGAGATCCTGACCGCGATCGACGAGGTGCTCCGCCGCAACGAGATCCCCACCCAGCACTGCGTGCTGTCGCACGTCACCGTGCAGATGCAGGCGCTCGCCAAGCTCCGCTGCCCGATGGATCTGATGTTCCAGTCGGTCGCCGGCACCGAGGCCGCGAACAAGGCGTTCGGCATCTCGCTCAAGCTGATCGATGAAGCGTCCGCGATGATGAAGGAGCTCGGCAGCACGCGCGGCCCGAACCGGATGTACTTCGAGACGGGACAGGGCTCGGCGCTGTCCTCCGATACCCACCACGGCGCGGATCAGGTGACGATCGAGGCCCGCGCGTACGGCTTCGCGCGGCGCTACAAGCCCTTCCTCGTCAACACCGTGGTCGGCTTCATCGGCCCCGAGTACCTCGAGGATGGTCCGCAGATCACGCGCGCCGCGCTCGAGGATCACTGCATGGGCAAGCTGCTCGGCCTGCCGATGGGCTGCGACGCCTGCTTTACCTATCATGCGTCGATGAGCATGGACGAGCTCGAGAACCTCAAGGTCCTGCTCGGTGTCGCGGGCTGCACGTACCTGATGTCGCTGCCGGTGGGTGACGACATCATGCTCAACTACCAGTCGACCAGCTATCACGACATCCCGACGGTGCGACGCCTCCTCGGGAAGCGACCCACACCGGAGTTCGATGCGTGGCTCGACGCACGCGAGATCTGGCGAGGTGATCTGCCGGGACCTCGCTTCGGTGATGTGTCGGCTGTTCGGTAAGTCACAGAACCACCGCGATCTGTGCGCGTTACACGACCCGAGGAGTCGAGTTCGCGATCACTGTGAAGTGGTTTGATGCATTTTCAGCGAGACATGGGCGCAGGATTGTGGTGAAACCGCCGCTTCACATTTCACCCTATCGCCACCGGGAGCATTCGAAAAATGAAGTTTCGCAACCTATCCGTTCTTCTGTTTGCGGCCGCCTGCGGTGGCGGTGGCGGGACTGACCCGCAGCCGGTCGATTCGCCAACCACTGATGGTGGCGGGTTCTTCCCGAACAGCCGCAACGACGTCTTCCTCATCACGTTCCCGGAAGCTGGCCTCACCGCCACGCTGACCCCGGACGAGGGCGACGCTCCCGACAACGCGACTGCCGTCAACATCGGCCAGACCGGCGGCTCGGGGATCTCGGGCGAGATGGGTATTGCGGGCGATCACTCGGACGACTACTTCGAGCGCGACACGTTTCTCATCTCGACCGGCGCGAACGTCAACCAGCTGACCGTCCGCATGGACTGGGACGGCGGCCAGGCGGACATGGACTGGGTCCTCTTCGAGGAGCCGGCCACGGGCGCGACGGACTTCACGCTGTTCGGCAGCGGCACGCTGATCTC
>JANNBP010000012.1:0-2270 GCA_031385555.1 Deltaproteobacteria bacterium
CGCGATCTCGCCGGATCCCGACAAGCGGTTCGCGGATGCCGGTGCGATGGTCGCCGAGCTCGAGCGATTCCTCGCCGGTCGCCTGATCGCGTCGCGGCGCTACACGCCCTTCGAGCGCTTGGTGCGCTTCGTCGGGCGGCATCGCGTCGCGGTGATCACGGCCGTGATCGCCACGCTGGCTCTCGCGATCGGCGGTGCACTTGCCTTCGATCGCGTGTTGTCGGAACGCGAACGAGCCGAGGACGCGCTCGACGATGCGGTGCACGAACGCGAGGTCGCGCAGGATCTGCTCGCGACGATGACACTCGATCGCGCACGTTCGATGGTCGAAGCGAACGCGACCGCGGCGGTGGCTCTCGCGCGTTCGCTGGCGACCGGTCCTCGGTGGCGCGAGGTTCGCGCGATCGTCGCGGAAGCCGAGCTGCGTGGTGTGCCGAGGAGTCTCGCGGGCGTGGCCATTCCTAGGCGCATCGCGATCGCTCCGACCGCACCCCGTGCTGCGCTATCCGACGGGGACGGAAAGGTGTGGGGCTACGAGCTGGAGGCGCAGCGACGAACCGATCTCGGCAGCTATCGCGACGGCATCTTCGTGTTCGTCGACGATCGCAGATTGGCGATCGCAGAGGCCGACCAAGTCACGGTGATCGATCTCGGGTCCGGTGTCCGCACCCGCTTCACGGTGGGAGGGGACCCCATCGCCGCAGCTGGGCATCTCCTGGTCCAGCAGAGCACCGGCAAGGTGTTCGAGCTGGATCTCTCGACCGAGTCGGCGCGCCTGGTCGGAGACTTCACGACGCAGGGCCATGCGTTCGGTCTCTCCGCCGACGCGACGTGGCTGACCGCAGCAACACCGACGGGCATCGCCGTGATCGAACGGGTGTCTGGCCGGGTCGCGCACTCGTTCGCGGCCGACGCTCCACTCGTCTACTGGGATCCCGAGCAGGGCGATCAGTTCGCGCTCGTCACCCGCGACCTGACCACGATGATCTCGGTCGATCACGATACCGCCCGACGTCGTGTGGTGCCGATCGAAGGCTTCGCGACGGTCGCGTTCAGCCGCGAGCGGGCATGCATCACCGATCTGCGGGGCCTGCGACTCCTGGATGACGACAAGTCCAGCTCGGTGAGGTCAGCTCGGGACTGGCGCACCTCATCTCCGGCGCACATGGCTTGTGCTACGCGATCTCGGGAACCAAGGTCCGAGTGCTGGGCGACCTCACGCCGCGCGAGCTCAGCTCGCCGGTCACGCTCACGCGCATCGCGGGCGCTCCCAAGAACCCGTTCGTGGTCGGCGCGGGGGACAGTCGGTTGCTGGTCTGGCGTGTGGCTGCACCGCCCCGGTTTATCGCCAAGACCCAGCCGAGCGCGCTCGCATCGTCGGGAGCGCACGGCGTGATCATCGATCGCGGTGATGTCCATTGGGTTCGGATCGACCTGGTCACCGGCGAGAGTCGCGAGTTGCAACTGCCGCCCAACGCCAGGCCGATGAAGGCTCGCGGCGACCCGGAAGGCAAGGTCGCTGTCCTGATCGAGGGCTCGGACGCTGCCGACCGCATCTTTGTCCTCGGCTTCGACACCACGAAGGGAGTGGTGGCCGAGATCGACGACATGTTCGTCGCCGCCGGTCGGGTGGTCGCTGCGCAACGTGACGGCACGGTGTTGTCTGCGACCCCAGAGCGCTTCGTGTCGGTGGTGCAGCGATCTTCGAGGGTCAGCTCGCTCGACGCCACCGCGACATCCCTCGTCGCTGCATGGGAAGACGGAACGCTCTGGATGCAGAGCCGAGATGGCCTGCGCACGCGTGCGCATGACACGCCCATCCTCACCCTGGCGTTGCTACCGACGGGCGAGGTGCTCCTGGCATCCAAACAGAAGCTCGAGATCTGGCGCCTCGATGGTCGGATCGAGCTGGTGACGCCAACACCGGTGACGATCGGAAGCGTGTTGGCGGTGGAGGAGCACCGAGCGTTGGTCTTCCTGACCGATGGCATGCTCTCGTGGATCGACCTTCGCACCGGTTCAGAGCGTCGGCTCGTGCTCGGAAATCGGATGTCGTTCTCGATGGAGCGCTTGCTGGCGCTCAGCGACGAGCCGGTCTCCCGAGCCGTCATGCATCAACACCAGACCAAGGTGATCGATCTCGAGGACGGTTCCAGCTTCCGACTCCCGCTACCGAGCCTGGTGTTTTCTCCGATCATCTCCACCGACGGATCTCGGATCGCGTTCATCTACGGCCAAGCACTCTACGCGCTGCCGCTCGACCTCCCAGC
>JANNBP010000085.1:0-12267 GCA_031385555.1 Deltaproteobacteria bacterium
CCCCACGCCCCCTCGTCCTTCGCGAGCTGGGTCGCGAGCCACGCCGCCCATCCCGGCGTCGAGCCCGCGATGGTGATCGTACCCCCTCCGGAGAGGGCAGCAGTCAGCGCGGGACGCATGGGGTGCGCACCCTACCGCATCACGGCGCCCGGCAAAGGCCGGCCATTTGGGCTGTTTGCGTCCGAGCTCCACGCAAGCGCCGTACAGTTGGCCGATGCGATTCCTCTTAGCCTCGTTGGTGCTCGTGGGATGCGGGACCTACAACTTCAACCGCGCCGCGCTGGTGCCGCGCGCGGTGCCGCGGATGACCACGGGGCAGCCCCTGTCGGCGACGGGCCAGCTCGATGCCGGTGCGTCGAGCGTGACCTCGCTCGGGCGTCCCGAGGCGGGCGATCCGAACGCGGGCATCGAGGTCCCGTCGACCCAGCTCCACGGCGCGCTCAAGCTGCGCACCGGCGAGCACGCCTCGCTCGGGCTGATCTACGAGAACGGGCTCGCGCAGGGTGCGGAGAAGCTCAAGGACACGCAGCCCGATGTCAAAGGTGGCGGCGTGCAGGGCTACGGCTTCACGTTCGACGTCTCGATCCCGACGGGCAATCCCGACGTCCGGATCGGGCTCGGCGTCGACGCGATCCTGTGGAGCGTGCCGTACGTCGAGTACTTGACGTGCGCGGCAGGCGAGTCGTGCTTCCCGTTTCAGATCCAGAACAAGGGGCGCGACACCGTCGGTCAGCTCGCCGCGTCGATCACCCCCAGCTACAAGGTCTCGCCCGAGCTCACGCTGTTCGGCGGCGTGACGATGCGCCAGCACCCGACGATCGAGGCGAAGGGGACGACGCAGGATCCGCTGTTCACCGAGCCCGACGTCCAATCCGGTCCGCTGAACTTCCTGGTCTCCGCCGGCGGCGAGGTGTCGTTCGCCGACGGGGCGGTGCTCGCTTCGGGGATGCTGTACTGGAACGCGACGCAGACCCCCGCGAAGTACAAGGGTGGTCTCGGCGTGATGATGTCGGTGCCGCTCGGCCGGCGCGGACCCAAGCCGCCAGTGCCATCGGTGATCCTGGTGCCGCAGCCACTACCGGGTCAGTACCCATATCCCACGCCCGCACCGTACCCACCGCCGGCGCCGTTCCCTCCGCCGGGTCAGTAGGCACGCTCGAGGTCGGGTCGCGCCATGCGCGGCTCCTTCACTTGCGGATCGGTCGGCTTGCTCAGCAGGTACCAGCCGAGCCGCTCGCGCCCCTTGTGTGCGGTGGGCTGCTCGCGCGTGCGCTCCCGCCCGCACCCCAGCGACGAGCACGCATCGCGACGACGCCGAGCACCGCCCGCGCACAGGCACGGATGCGTTGCTCTGGAAGGACTCGTGATCAGCGCTTCTTCCAGCGCCGATCGCTCGGGTTAGTGAACGCACCCGAGATCTTCTCGACGGGACGCTCGCGGATCGCGGCATACGCCGTCGAGGCATCGGCGCGAATCTTCGCGTAGCCGTAGCCGCTGGCGAACGCGAGCACGACCGCCTCGAGTGGCGCGGCATTCGCGAACAGGAGATCTCGCGTCATCAACAGCGGCACTCGCGTCGCACCCGCCATCTGCGTCTCCATATAAGGCGCCGTGTGGCAGGCGATCGCGATCGTGCCCTTCGCCTTCGCGCCGGGCGTTGGCCACGCGTACGCGGTGTCGAAGTCCATCAACCGGTTGTGCCCGACCCACGCGACGAGCTGCGCGGCGCCGCCGGCACGTACGGTCGACTTGTCATCCAGCACGACCTCGCGCGCCGCTCCGCCCGAAACATCCTTCGCGTAGGCAGCGAGAGCGGTGTCGATCGCCTTGCCGCGCCACGCGTGGATCACGAGGTCGAGCTCGAAGCTCGCGGGCACGCCGCGCTTGCGCCACGCGGCGGGCGTCGAGACCTTGCGCCGGTAGACGTCGATCGCGAGCACGTTCGGGTCGCCGGTCTCACGGTGCTTCGCCACGCGTTTCCACCCGTTGCCACGCCGGGTGAACCAGGCGCCGAAGCCGGGCGTCGTGGTCCACAGGAGGTTGCCCTCGAGCGAGTCGCCATCGCCGAGCTTCGCATTGCCGCAGCGGATGATCGTGTTGTCGCAGAGCGGGACGTGGACCTCGGCGACCAGCGGCTTGCCGGCCTTGAGGTCGTCGACCACTCGATCGGTGAGCGTGGTGAGCCAGGCGTCCTCGGTGGTCGGCGCGGCGGCGGCAGCTGCCGGCAGAGCGACGAGCACCACGATCAAGAGCGCGCGCATGTGGCTTGGATGCTCGTGCACGCGTGAACCTTGGGCCGCCCCCATAGATTCTGCGATCCGCCAGTCCGAGCTCGACGTGGGGCAGGTCGTCGTCGATGGGGCTACGACGCCATCACCAGGTGCAGCGATTGGTGAACACAGGCTCGACGGTGACGAACGTGCAGTCGACGGGCGCGAAGCCATCGGGCTGTTGCTCGCGCAGACAGATCGCGCACGAGAACCCATCCGGGAAGTCCGCGAGCCACGCCGGGCCCGTCGCCCCCGGCCGCTTGAAGATCACCGCGGTGTCCGTCGAGCCGCCGATCTGGTTGATCCTCTCCGGGTCGATCTCACCTTCGGGTGCGGTCGCGAGCCCGGGCAGCATCCCGACGAAGCCGACGCCGAACTCGCCGTTCTCGAGCGCCTCGTCGGGTGGCTCGAGCCGAAACTCGAGCGAGAACTCGCTGGCCGTCGCCTGGCCGTCGCCGAACTTGTAGGTCAGCGGCTCGGGGGTGCGGACCTCCCACAGGCCGATCGTGCTGCCACCCTGGAACACGTTCTCGACCGGACCGAGGAACCCGAACGCCAGCGGATCCTCCTGAGGAGTGCAGGCCACGAGACCGATCCAGAGGAGCGCACGCACCGGGCAATCATAGCGGGCGGCGGCCGCGATGCCGATGCTACGCTGAGGGCGATGCGCAAGCGTGTGCTGGTCGTCGCACTCCTGATGGGCGGCGTGGCGCGCGCCGACGATCCAGCCCCCAAACTGGCACCTGCACCCAAGAAGATCTCGCTCGAGGCGCTGCTCGCGCGCACCGACGCGGTGGCGCGAGAGGTCAGCGCGCTGCGCGGGTTGCCGCTCAAGAAGCGGATCCCGAACGACGTCGTGGACAAGGAGGGGCTGCGCAAGCGGCTCGTCACCTTCGCGAACGAGGACAAGGCCAAGCGCGAGACCGCGGCCGAGGGCTTCGCGCTCGCGCGGTGGGGCATGATCCCGCTGCGCACGGACTATCCGGCCCTGCTGATCGAGGTGCTCACCGATCAGATCGCCGGCTACTACGACACCGAGACCAAGAAGCTGACGATCTCGACGTCTGCCGGTGACGATGGCGACTGGGCGGAGCTGGTCCTCGCGCACGAGATCCAGCACGGCCTGCAGGATCAGAACTTCGATCTCAAGAAGTTCGAGAACCTCCCCGACTCCGAGGGCGATGCCTCGATCGCTCGACGCGCGCTCGTCGAGGGTGACGGCATCGCGCTGATGATCGAGGTCATGCTCAAGCGGCAGGGCCAGTCGTCGCCGTGGTCGAACCCGCAGGTCGCCGAGGCGATCGAGAAGGCGATGAGCGTACCCGGTGCGGGCGATTCGCTCGACAGGGCGCCGCTGGTGCTCCGCGAGTCGTTGATCTTTCCGTATCGCTCGGGGCTGACGTTCGTCGCCGCGTTGCGCCGCCGCCAGCCGTGGAGTGCGGTCGACGCCGCGTTCGCGAAGCCGCCGCGCTCGACCGAGCAGATCCTGCATCCCGAGCGCTACCTCGCCGACGACAAGCCGGTGCTGATCGCGATCGATCCACCCGCATCGTTGCACGGCTATAGCCAGCGTCACTCGACGGTGTGGGGCGAGCTCGGCTTCTCCCTCTACCTCCGCTCGCACGGCATCGATCCGGCGACGGCGACGAGTGCCGCGGAAGGATGGGGTGGCGACCGCGCGATCGTGGTGGCGCGTGACGGCGAGACGCGCCCCGAGAAGGGCGTCGCGATCGCCCGGGTCGAGTGGGACAGCGAGGCCGATGCGATCGAAGCGCACGAGGCGACGGTGAAGGCGATCGACGCGTCGGTGATGGGAGCGGTGATCGAGCACGCGGCGAACCGGACGCGCTGGCTGTCGCTCGACGGCAACGTGTCGTGGGTCGAGCGCAAGGGGCCCTCGATGGTGATCGTCCACGGCGCGCCGCTGTGGTCTGCCGACAAGCTCGGCACCGAGGTCTGGACGGCGACGCGCATCGCGCCGGGGTCGAAGAAATGATCCGCGTCGCACTCCTCTTGTTGGTTCCCTCGCTCGCGTTCGCGAATCCGCTCCGCCACGAGGACGCCGAGCGGGTGCGGCCCGAGCTGATCTCGGCCGTCATCGTGCACTACGTGCCGAAGGGCAGCGGCTTCGTCGAGGAGGCGCGCGAGGTCCGCAGCTACGACGCGACCGGTCACATCGTTCGGCAGGAGCACAAGAAGCCGGACGGCTCGCTCGTCGGCGGTGTCGACTTCGTGTGGGACGCCCAAGGCCGGATCACGTCGCACACGTACAAGGACGAAACGAAGCGGATCGAGCGCCGCGACTTCACGTACAAGGTCGACGCGAAGGGGCGTGTCACCGAGAAGATCCTGCGCGATCCGGCGAAGCCCGCCGGCGAGTACATCCGCTACGCCTACCTCTACGAAGCGGACGGCAGCCACAAGATCCAGTCCTCTCGGCACTACGCGAAGGAGGGCCCGTACACCTCTAACCACGAGCTCGTGGACGCGCAGGGCCGGACCACGGTCTCGTGTCGCGAGCACGGCGGTTGCGACATGTACGAGTACGACGCGCACGGTGTCCTCGATCGTATCCGCCAGCAGACCAAGGCCGAGCACCACTACCTGACGTTCGAGACGACGTACAACGCCACCGGTCAGGTCGCGACGAGGATCTTCGGCACCATCCAGAGCGTCTACTCGTGGAATGCGCGCGGGGACGTCGCCGAGATCGTGCAGAACGTCATCGCGTCGCAAGGCGGCGCGTTACGAGCGAAGACCGTCTACACATACAAGTATCGCTAGCACGCACGCGACATCATCCGCGGCGAACTGGCTCAACGCTTGATCAGCTTGAGCGTCAGCGGGAAACACACAGCACTCGGCTTACCGTCGCGGATGAACGGCTTGTAGCGCCAGCCCGCGAGCCCGCGCTGCAGCTCGCTGACGATCTCCGTCGAGCCCTTCGACGACACGCCGGTGACGCGGCCGGACTCGTCGATGCAGACCTTCGCCATGATCATGTCGGCGTCACCGGCGCTCGCGCGCAGCGCCGGCACCTCGCCCGATAGCTTGGTGACCGCGGAGGCCCCGACCACCGGCGTCCGCGCGGGCTTCGTCGGTTGCGGCTTCTCGGGGACGAGGGGCTTCTCGGGTGGTTTCTCCGGTGGCTTCTCGGTGATCGGAGGCTTCTCGGGTTTCTCGGGCTTCTCCTCGGTGATCACCGGCGCTTCGGGCGTCTCGGGCTTGCTCGGCTTGTTGGTGACTTGCGGCTGCGTGGGCCGGCGGTTCTGCTGCGGCTTGGTCGGCTTTCGAATCGGATCCACGAGCGGGTCGGACGGCTTCGGTCCGTCCGGGATCGTCGGCTTGGTCTCGAGCGTCGGTTCCGTCTTCGACTCGGTCGTCTCCGGCTTCGCCTTCGGCTGCTGCGCGATCGGCTCGGCTGTGGGGCCGGACTCCGCCGGCTTGTCGAGGGCCGCGAGCTGGGTGTCGTCCCCGCCGCGGCCGATCAGGATCGCGATCAACACGCCGGCGACCACGACCAGCCCACCGAGGATCAGGAATGGCAGCGCACCGCCTTTGCTCGGCTGCGCGAGCTGCGGTTGCGAGAGATGCGGTGGTGGGAGATGCGGGTGCGAGAGGTGCGGCTGCGAGAGCTGGGGTTGCGAGTGGTAGACGGGGAGCGGTTGCGAGGTCGGCAACGGTGCGGAGAGCGGCTGCGAGTGCGAGCGCGAATCGTAGGTGCCGGGCGGCGGCGTGCTGTGACGCGGCGACGGCGCGAGCGGCAGGGTCGACATCCGAGCGCTCTGCGCGTGCGGTAGCGAGATCACCGAGCCGTAGGTCGAGGGGCCGGAGGCACGCATCGCCGGATCGAGCATCGGTGCTGCCGGCGGCGGTGTGTTCGGACCGATCACGCGGGTCGGCACCGCGTTCTGGGCTTCGATCGGCAGTGCTTGTGGCGACCGCAGATCCTGGATGCTGAAGTCCGGCCCGGGCGCTGGTGCGAGCGACTGATCCTCGCCCCAGATCTCGGTGGCGAGGGCGACGTGATCGGCGGAGCGGCGCAGCGGCAGCTTCGGTTTCGGCATCGAGGCCCGCGGCTGCGGCGACTCCGACGTGCGCGCCCGACCGGTCCGGATCTGTGCGGTGGGATCGTTGCCGGTGACGGGCGGTGCGTAGCTCGGCGGCTTCGGGCGCTCGGAGAGGCGCGGCCAGTTGTCCGACGGCAGCGCGAAGCGTCCGATCCACTCGACGACCGAGCGCGCCGAGGTCGGGATACCGTGGCGTTGCGCGATGTCGTCGAGCCCGGCGCGCAACGACGCGGCCGACGACAACCGCTGGCGCGGCTCGCGCTCGAGCGCGGACAGGATCAACTGGTCGAGCTCCGGCGGGCACGACGGGTTGTGATACGAGGGCGGCGCGATCGTGCCCTCGCGGATCCGCTGCATCGTCTCCATGTCGGTACGCGTGGTGAACAACGGCGACGCCGTGAGCAGCTCCCACGCGACGACGCCCGTCGAGAACATGTCCGAGACCGGCCCGGAGTTGAGGCCGAGCGCAGCCTCCGGAGACATGTAGCCGAGCTTGCCCTTGACCTTGCCGCTCTCGGTATGGAGCTGGCGAGACGACGCCTTCGCGATGCCGAAGTCGATCACCTTGAGGTGACCGGTCTGCGCGACGATCAGGTTCGACGGCGAGATGTCGCGATGGACGATGTCGAGGCGATGGCCTTGGTCGTCGATGAAGTTGTGCGCGTGATCGAGCGCGTCGCAGAGCTCGCCCAGGATCGACATCACGACGGGGAGGGGAATCGCCTCGTTCGAGCGGCTCGCGGTGCGCAGGATCTTGCGGACATCGAAGCCCGCGACGAGCTCCATCGCGATGTAGTAGATGCCCCGGTTGCGACCGAAGTCGTAGACCTGCGCGATGTTCGGATGCACGAGCAGCGACGCGACCTTCGCCTCGCGCACGAACGACTCGACGAACGTCTGGTCCTCCGCGAGGTGCGAGAGCATGCGCTTGAGCGCGACCGTCTGCTCGTAGCCCTCGGGCCCGCGCTTCTTGGCGCGGTGCACCATCGCCATGCCACCTATGCCGAGACGCTCGTAGACCTCGTACGGACCGAACTGCTCGGTCGCGCGGCGGTCGAGCTGGGCATCGGACACGGCCCCTCAGCGTGCCACGTCCGACCTCGAAATCCGCTCCGAAATCCGCTCCAAAACCGGCTAGAAGAACGTCAACTCGAGCTTGCCGTAATAGAACCCGCCGTTCTGGCCGAACTGGCTGACATTACGGCTGTAGATCAGCCGGCCGTCCGAAATATTGGCCGCCTTGGTCTGCTTGTCGGGGAACGTGTTCAGCACGTTGTCGGCGCCGAGCCGGAACAGGAGGTTCTTCGTGAACTGGTACCCGACGTCGACGTCGAACAGCACCTTGCCGCCGAAGTGCTCGTCGTTGTCGGGGTTGTCGGGCTTGAAGTCGACCGGCCCGTAGTAGTTCGCGCGGCCGAGCATCGTCAGCTTGCCGACCGCGTAGCGCGCCGCGAACGTGCCCTTCTGCCGCGGTACCGAGTCCTCCAGCCGGTTCTGCGCGAGCCGGCCGAAGAAGAACGTGCGGAGCTGATCGGGATCGGCGCCGAACAGGCTGTTCAGCGTGTCGGGCGTGTTGACCCGGGTCACCGCGGTCTTCGTGAAGTTCGCGGAGCCGGTCAGCGTCAGCGATCCCGGGCCGACATCGGTCTGGTAGTCGACGACCACGTCGAGGCCGGCGGTATCGGTGTCGACCGCGTTCGCGAAGAACTGCGCCTGCGAGACGCCGGGGAACGGCGCGAGGATGTCGGCGACGATCGGGTTTCCATCGGTGAACTGGCTCGTCAGCACGATGCGATCGAGCAGCCGGATGAAGTAGCCGTCGACGGTGAGCGACAAGCTCTCGCTCTGCCGGACGACGAAGCCGGCGCTCGCGTTGATCGAGCGCTCTTCGCGGAGGCGCGGGATGCCGAACGCGCGCGTCACCGGACTCTCGTTGTTGCTGGTCAGCACCTGCGCCGGCGTCAGCACGCCACCGACGTCGACGAACTGCGTCGACACGTTCGAGAACCACAGCTGGTGCAGCGACGGTGCGCGGAAGCCGGTGCTCGCGGCACCGCGAAGCGACAGCGGACCGGCGATCTTCGCGCGCGCGGCGACCTTGCCGATCAGCGAGCGACCGAAGTCGCTGTACTGCTCGAACCGGCCACCGATGTCCAGGTTGACTTGCTTGGACAGCGCGCTCTCGAAGCCGGCGTAGACACCGACGTTGTCGCGCGTGCGGTTGACCTCGTTGCTCGGCTGGAAGCCGGGGAACACCTGCGCGCCGGGCACCTTCGGTGTGCCGTCGTCGGTGAGCGCACCGCCCGCGACGAACGACGCCTCGTCGCCACGGATGATCTGGTAGTTCTCGACGCGCAGCTCGCTGCCGACGACGAACGACAGGGACTTCACCGCGTCCGTCTCGATCTTGCGGAGCAGATCGAGGTTCGCGACGGTCTGCTGGAACTTCAGCGTGCCCGCGTCGAACGTGGTCGGGCTCGCCGTGTCGAGCGACGCGTTGACGCTGTTCTCGATGTTGAACTGGAACGAGTTGCGGCCGTGCGTCAGCGACGCATCGACGGTCCACTCGCCCTTGCGGCGGATGCCGATGGTGACCGCCTGATCGTCGATCGTCGGCTGGACCTTCGGCAGGAAGCCGTCCGGATAGAACTCGGAGACCGTCTGGGTCGCCTGCTTCGGGAACCGGAAGAAGCCGGCGGCGAGGCTGCGGCGATGCGAGAGATCGCCGAAGCTGTAGAACTTCGCGACGTCCGACACCGGCAACTCGAGGTTGAACGCGCCCATCCCCGAGGTCAGCGACGCCTCGCCGATCTTCATCTGGAAGTCGTCGCGGGTCAGGCCACGCGAGGCGAGGGCCTGCGCATCGATCACCGTATCGTTGTCGTAGATCGTGCCGGTGTATTGGCCGGTGCGGTTGGTCGGCGTGCGGCGCAGGAACTCGCCGGTCAGGTTCAGGAAGCCCTTGCTGCCGATCTTGAAGCCGTAGTTCGCCCCGGTCTTCATCTGGAAGCCATCGCCCGAGGCGGTGATGCCGGTCTCGCCGGTGACTTCGAGAAGATCGGTGACGTCCTTGGTGACGATGTTGATCACGCCCGCGATCGCATCGGAGCCGTACTGCGAGGCCGCGCCGTCGCGCAGGATCTCGATCCGCTTGATCGCGCCGACCGGATACGCATTGAGATCGGTGCCGACGGTGCCGCGCCCGAACGTGCCGTTGACGTGGATCAGCGCGCTGCGGTGGCGCCGCTTGCCGTTGATCAGCACGAGCACCTGATCCGGACCGAGGCCGCGGAGGCTCGCGGGATCGACGTGATCGCTGCCGTCGGCGATCGTCTGCGGCGTCGAGATGTAGCTCGCTGCGAGCGTGTGCAGCACGCGGCCCGTCTCGGTGCGACCGCTGCGTGCGATCTCCTCGGAGGTCACCACGTCGACGGGCACCGTGGTGTCGGCGTTGGTCCGCGGCGTGCGCGAGCCGACCACCACGATCGTCTCTTCGATCGCGGTCAGCGTGGCGAGCTGGAAGCTCGCGGTGACCGGTGCATCGAGGGCGACGGTGACCGCACGCTCGTCGCTCTTGAAGCCCGCGAAGTCGGCGCGCAGCTTGTACGAGCCGGGCGGGAGCTCGAGGGTGAACTTGCCCTCTTCGTCAGTGGTGGTGGTCGGTGGCTTGGTACCGATCACGGTGATCGTCGCGCCGGCGAGGGGGGCGTCGAGGTCGGGCGCCTCGACGGTGCCGGTCACCGTGCCGGTGGACTTCGCCGGCGGCTCGGCCGGCTTGTCCTCCGGCGTGTCGTCCGCGGGTGCCTCCGGCTGCGCGTACGCGGGAGCCGAGATCAATACCAACGCGAGCGCAGCTCGAAACGCGCGTAGACCCACGAGCCGAGTCTATCCGTTTCTCGGAGTTCTGGCCCCGGCTGGCCCGAACCCTTAGGCGAGGAGATACTGCTCGAGGCCGACCAGGCGGGTGACGTCGTGGACGTCGTCCTTCAACAGGGGGACCTGGACCAGCAACCCGCCACCACCGACACGCTGGAGCTGACCGACCGCCAACCGATCCGCCGTGGCCAGGGTCTCGAGCTCGCCGTGCGCCGCGAGCAACGCCTGCGCCGCCATCGTGTGCGTGGTGCCTGACAGCGAGAGCGCCGCGATCGTCGGCTCGGCGGCGAGCGCGGCGACCACCTGCCCGACATCGACGGCAGCCATGTGAGCAAACGGCCGCGACGGATGCAGCTTGTTGACGACGAAGCCGACGAACGGCATGCCGGCGGCGATCAGGCGCTCGTGAAACGCGAGTGCCTCGCGCACCGCCATCGGCTCGGGGCTCGCCACGAGCACGAAGCCGACGCGCGGCTGGCGGAGCAACGCGAACGTCTCCTCGGCGCGCTTGCGAAAGCCACCGAGGATGTCGTTGAACTCGGTGAAGAACACGCCGAGATCGTCGATGAACTTGCTGCCGACGAACTTCGCGAGCCGCTTGAGCACGAACGAGCCGGTCTTGCCGACCAGCGACCATCGCGAGCCGCCCTGACCCTGGAGCTTGCGGAACCAGTCGATCGCGGGTGAGTCGATCGCCTCGCCGAGCTTGCGCGGCGCATCGAGGAAATCGAGCGCGTGCGCGGTGGGTGGCGTATCGACGATGATCAGGTCCCACTGCCCGGTGCGGTCGAACTCGTGGAGCTTGGTCATCGCCGCGTACTCCTGCGCGCCCGCGAGCGAGCCGGAGATCTGCGAGTACACCGGGTTGTCGAGGATCCGCTTCACGGCGGCGGGATCCTTCGCATGCGACGCGACCATCTCGTCGAATGCGCGCTTCTGATCGAGCATCATCGCGTGGAGCTCGCCGGTCTGCGACGGCGCGCCGTCACGGACCAACGCAGGATCGACCTGTTGAACCTCGTGACCGAGCTCGGCGAGCCCTAACGAGTTCGCGAGCCTGCGCGCCGGATCGATGGTCAGCACCAGCGTGCGCTTGCCGCGCCGCGCTGCTGCCAGAGAGAGTGCGGCTGCGGTCGTCGTCTTGCCGACACCACCGGACCCCACACAGATCAAGATCCGGCGTTCGAGCAGGACATCGACCAGACGGGACACCGGGGTCGTGGATAGCAGGCTACGGAGTCCATTTCTACAGGGGCTCGCGTGATATACGACGGGCCGTGAAACGCGAGCTGATCGTGACGGCCAACGGCAGTGACCGCACGGTGCGGATCGACGGCCCGCTCGAGGACGGTACGTTCCGGATCTCGATCGATGGCGCCGAGCGCGTGGTCGATGCCAAGGCCCTGCGGCCGGGCACCTGGTCGCTGATCATCGATGGCCACAACTTCGTGGTCGACCTCGATCCGCGTCGCAATGGCATCGCCGCCTCGGTCGGCGCGAGCGAGGTTCTCTTGCAGGTCGAGGACGCGCGTCACAAGCGCCTGGCGTCGACGGCAAGTCCACGTGCGTCTGCGCGCGGCGAATCGATCCGCGCGCCGATCGCCGGCAAGGTCGTCAAGCTGCTCGTCGCCGTCGGCGATCAGGTTGCCGTCGGCACGCCGGTGATCGTGCTCGAAGCCATGAAGATGGAGAACGAGCTGGTCGCGGAGCGTGGCGGTGCAGTCACGGCGATCCACAAGTCGGCTGGGCAGGCAGTCGATACGGGCGACCTGCTGGTCGAGCTCGCTTAGCCCGCGCGGAGCACGGGTGGAGCCGCACCGTGCAGCCCCGCCGTGCGATCGCGCGGGATGTGATAGCGCGTCAGGATCCGTGACGTCGCCTTCCGCACCTCGTCGGCGTCGAGCATGATCATGCCGCCCGACGTGGTCTCGATCTCGACGACGCCGCGCGCGCTCGACAGCCGCGCTACGAAGTCTTCCATGTCGCGCGGGACCGCGCCGTTGAGCTTGGCGACCGCCTCGTTGTACAGGTGCCCGTAGCCGACGTTCACC
>JANNBP010000128.1:0-21405 GCA_031385555.1 Deltaproteobacteria bacterium
AACCCCGGCTCCAACGCGCCGGCCGCCTCGAGGATGAACGCCGTCGCGAGCGGATAGATGCGCATGAGGAAAGGTCCCGAGCCAGATGTCATCCGGATCCGAGGTCGGGTAGAGGCCGAGGTCTCCGAACACCGACTTCGCGCCGTCCTGAATAGTTCGCTGCAACGCCGCCTCATTCCAGGCCACCGGGGCGGCGGCGTACATGCGCTCGAGCAACGGCGCGATGTCCGAGCCGGGCACCGAGGTAGGCTGCTCCGGTCGGATGAACGGTACGTTCGCGAACGGGCCGTGTGTGGGATGCCCACGTGCGATCATCAACGCCCGGACGAGAGGGAGCTCGGGGTGCAGGTTCGAGGGCAGTGCGGCGTAGCCGCCCGGGACAGCCTGGACGGCGCCACCCATCTCGACCGGTAGTCGTTCCAGAGCATCAACGAGCTCTGACTGAAGCCGGTAGATCGGAATCATCGGATCTCCCGTCATGTAGCGCCCATAGCATTTGCGGATCTTGCCGGTGAGAAAGCCAGCAGGTTGCCCGTCTTCAAACACGAGCCCGCGCATGCGATCGACACGTGCATGCACGCGCGCCCGGGCCGCTTCGAAGTCGTAGTCGCGCAGGTGAATCGCTTCCATGGTCAGTCCTTATCGTCCAAGCGTGGTGTCGAGGACACGCGCCAGCGTGTCGTGTGGGTTGCTCGCGGGAAGTACGTTGAAGCGGGTCGCCAAGGACCCGCTGAGCTCGCGCATCCTTCGAGCTCAAACCATGAAGCAGCGCCTCTGGCTTCGACCGGACCTGGTCCTGAACGTCGTGATTCACGGCCAGGGCGGAAGCTCGCTGGAATGGCGATAGGCTGACCCATCGTCTGCTGCGGTCAGCTCGATCACGTCGAACGTCGGATCCGCCAGCGGGCCTTGCCGTCGCCCCCAGATCACCTTCTTCCAGCCCATGACCCACTTCGAGTCCTCGATCTCGGCGATCCTGCGCTGCTCGTTCATCCCCTGGTCCGCGTAGCACATCATCACCATCCGCCCGGGCACATCGACGTGGGCCGCAGGCATCACGCCCATGCAAAACAGATCCAACCGCCGCGCCAGCGCGTAGAAGTCGATGCGTGGGCTCGTCGGCTGAAGCAACCACCACTCGCCCGCGAGCGCATCCTGCCGCGTGAACCCCGGCTCCAACGCGCCGGCCGCCTCGAGGATGAACGCCGTCGCGAGCGGATAGAGATGCGCATGGGGAAAGGTCCCGAGCCAGATGTCATCCGGATCCGAGGTCGGGTAGATGCCGAGGTCCCCGAACACCGACTTCGCACCGTCGATGATCGTTCGCTGCAACGCCGCCTCATCCCAGGCCACCGGGGCGGCGGTGTACATGCGCTCGAGCAACGGCGCGATGTCCGAGCCGGGCACCGAGTCAGGCTGCTCCGCTCGCAGAAATCGCACATCCGCGAACGGGCCGTGCGTGGGATGCCCGCGTGCGATCATCAACGCTCGGACGAGCGGGAGCTCGGGGTGCAAGTTCGATGGCAGCGCCGCGTAGCCGCCGGGCACGGCCTGGACCGACCCCCCCATCTCGACTGGCAGTACCTCCAGAGCACGAACGAGCTCGGACTGAAGCCGGTAGATCGGAACCATCAGGTCGCCCGTCATGTAGCGCCCGTAGCATTCGCGGATCTTGCCGGTGAGAAAGCCCGCAGGTTGCCCGTTCTCAAACACGAGTCCGCGCGCGCGATCGACGCGTGCATGCACGCGCGCCCGGGCGGCTTCGAAGTCGTAATCGCGCAAGTGAATCGCTTCCATGGTCAGTCCTTAGCGTCCAAGCGTGGTGTCGAGGACACGCGCCAGCGTGTCGCGTGGAGTGGTTGCGGGAAGTACGTTGAAACGGGTCGCCAACGACCCGCTGAGAGTTCGCGCATCCTTCGAGCCCAAACCATGGAGCAACGCCTCGAGCAGCTGCGGCTTCAGCCGGCCGCGCTCGGAGAGCTCGCGGTTACCGAGCCGGCTCCGGTAGGCCTCGAGGATCATCGTCGCGAGCTCGATGCGGGTGACTCCTGGCAGTTGGGCGACCCGTTCGAACTCCTTCTGAATCGTGGTCGCGAGCACGGTCTCGTCATCCGTATTGACGGTCACGCGGAGTCCCTTCTTCGCGAACAGGCCTGCCGGATGTTCCCCCTGCGTCAGGTTCGAGATCTCGGTGTTGGACGAGATGTTCGTCTCGATCGTCACCTTGTGATCCTTGATGCGCTGCACCACCTGCTGCTGGCGTGTGGTGAACTCGGCCAGCTGGTGTGGCTTGATCCGCCCCTTGGCCACCAGCACCTTGCCATCGATCCCGAGCACCAGGCCATGCCCGATCCGATCCACCCCGAGGCTGATCGACTGATCGACCTGGTCGAGCAGCACGAACGGATCGACGGAGAGGATTTGCTCGCCCGCATGCATCGTCATCCCCAGCAGATTCACGTCCGCGTGCTGAGCTCCGGTCTCCGCACTCCAGATCCGTAGCGCCTCGGCGATCGCGCGACTGTCGGTCGCGACCTCCTCGATCGCCAGTCCGGCGAACCGCTCGTCGAGCCGCTTCGTCTTCGGGTCGAGCGACGGCGTTGCGGGCAGCGCCCCCGCGCCGCGCAGCTGGTTGCCTCGTGCGTCGACCGCCACCAGCGCGGCCGCGTAGTCGCGCTGGAGGAACTGCTGGAGCTTCGCGGCCGCCGTAGAGACCGAGCCGCCGTCAACACGCGCGAACCGTCTCGAGAGGGCATCCAGATCGGCCGTCCCGTGCATCGCCCCGGCAAGGTGCGCGCGGAGCCGGATCGCATTGCGGAACGCGCGCTGTGCCGCCGCTTCCCACAGCAACGCCGGCGGCTTGCCCGCATCCTCCACACCAGCCGCCTCGATCCCGTTGAACGCGCGCTCGAGCGTAGGGCGCTGGTAGTACGCCTTGGTGAACTCGACCAGGAGCCGCTGCTCGTTCGCAAGCGCGCGCGGATCGGCGATGCGATTCTTTGTGGTCGACAAGGTCAGGCTGACATCGGCATGCCCCGGTTTCGAACGCAGGAGCTGGTCGCCTTCGCGCTCCAACGCGGCGACCGACGAGCGACCGGAGGTGCTGAACCGCAGCTCCTGCATGCCAAGCTCCGACGCGCTCGCACGCTGCGTGGCGATCGCGTGGGCGTCGAGCCCGTGCGCGAGGATCATCTTGTAGCGAACGAAGAACTCGTGAGTCGTATGGATCGTCGCGGCGTATCGCGCGTCGCCGGGCTTCTTCATCGCGATCGCGCTGCGGTAGGCAACGATCTGCTTCGTGGCATCCCCTTTGGCGGTCTTATCGCCCGCCTGAATCGCGCGCTTCGCCTTGAGAAGCTGGTTGAGCAAGCCGAGCTCGAGCTGCCCTTCCACGGACGCGATCGTGATCTTGCGATCGGCATGAACGACCCCGTCGCGCACCACCGTCTTCCCCTCGGAGAGATCGCTGATCTTCGCGTCACCCTTCTCCGTGGCCGTCGCGATCAGCTCCTCGATCAGCTTGATCTGATCGGCTCGGCCCTGCTTTGTCAGCGTGGCGGACTCCTCCACCAGCGCGAGCACCTTTTCGATCGGCACCGAGCCTTCATCGTGCGCGTGCTGCTCCCCGAACGCCTTGCCCTGCCCCACCCGGTCGAGCATCGCGAGACCCTTCGGATCGGTGCCGTGGAGCGAGCTGTGGAACGTGTGCTTGCCGACGGTGATCGCGACGGTCGTGCCCGAGCGCTCGAGCTTCGGCGCGAAGCCCATCTCCTGTAGCGCGTGCACCGCGTTGGCGACCTGCTGCGGCGTTCCATCGAAGCGCCCGGGCGCGATGTGCGAGAGGCCCGCGAGCCGCAAGTAGGCATCGGCCATCTTCGGATCGGTGAGTCGCGTCATCTCCGCGGTGCTCGCCTTCTGCCGGGGATCCGTCGCTGGGAGGTCGCTGACGGCGGCGTGCTCCAGCACGGCGAGTCGATGCATCTCCGTCGCAGCCTCGAGGGCCGGCGGGAACTTGCCCGGCGCGGTGCTCGCATGCAGCAGCGCGGCACGCTCGGCGAGCTTGCCGAGGCGCGCCTCGCCGCGCATCCGCACGAGCTCGGTGATGCGCGCCTGCATCTTGCCCGTGCGCTGGTGAACGACCCGGGTCACGATCAGCGAGATCGCCTGGGTGGCCCACTCCTCGGAGCTCGCCGCGGTGACGCTGTTCTCCAGCAGCGCGTGCGCGAGCGCGCTCGAGGCCACACCCGTCGAGAGCTCGAGAAAGACGCCGGTCGCGGCCTTCACGGTCACGCCGGCCGCGCCTGCAGCCGTGCGCCACTTCGTGACGGCTGCGACCACCTCGCGCTCGACGCTGCCGCTGTCGTCGAGCACCGTGGCGAAGGTCTTCATCATGCCGTTCGAGATCGCGATGCCGAGCGCGTTCTCCGCGAACGTCTTGAGCGAGACCTTGCCCCCCATCACGCCCTGCGCCGCCGTCGCGAACCCCGCGTGCAACGCGACCTCGCCAACCTTGAAGAGCAGGCTCGCGTTCCGGATCTCGCCCGCGATCGTCCCCGCGAGCATGGCCCCACGAATCGCGCTCGTGACAGCGCTCGCTACCTGGGTGGTCACCAGCATCACACCGATCTGGAT
Source organism: Deltaproteobacteria bacterium (assembly GCA_031385555.1). GTDB lineage: Bacteria > Myxococcota_A > Polyangia > Haliangiales > Haliangiaceae > JABFXX01. The sequence goes on from JANNBP010000128.1 coordinate 4,633, forward strand.
CGCGACGGAATAGACCAGCTTCCGCAGCTTCTCGTTGGCGATCACCTTGCTGACGTGCGGAAGCCAGCGGTCGAGCTGCGTCGTCTTGCCGAACGCGTCGATCTCGCCCATCACGACACCTGCCACGCGCTGCTTCCAGCTCGCACGTTCGAGCGCGGTCGCGTCCTTCGATGGTGAGCTCTGCGGCGACGTCTGCGAGCACGAGCTGCTTTCGCCACGCTGCGATCGCCGTCGCGAGATGAGCCGGCAACGCACGGATCGTCGGCAGGCCGTTCTCCCAGAGCTCCGTGGTGTAGCCCAGCTGATCGGCCTGCACTCCGATCTCCTCCATCGTGTGCTCGAGTCCCTTGATGCGAGCCTCGGCCAGCAGGAGGCTCGTGTCGGCCCTGAGCTCGTCGAGCGCGCCGGGTTGCATCCCCTCGCCTCGTGATGCGCGCAGTTGCAGCTCCGCCTGCCGTTCGGTCAGGGCGGCCAAGCGCGCGGCATCGGCGTGTGCCCCCGCTCCTTCTTCTGCGATCACCTGACCGGTGAGTTGCAGCTGCGGGCCGAGCTGATCGATCGGGAGCAGGGCGAGCTGCTGCTGCGCTGAGGCATAGGCGACGACGCCTTGAACGTGCAGATGCGACACGTTCGCGGCGTGCGCATACGCCTTCACCACCCGAACGCTGGGTGCGATGGAGGGGTTCCTCAGATCGGCGCCCTTGCCCGCGAGCGAGCTGGTCACGCCAAACACGTCGTCGGCGATCGCGGTCAGCAGCGCCGATTGCGCGCTGAACACCGTCGCGAGCCGATGCTCGGCTCCAGCGTCCGAGCGATGACGCTGGACGAACGCCATCACCTCGTCGAGGGCACCAGGTGCCCACATCGCGAGCTGGCCCTTGAGGTACGTGAGCTGGTTCCACACGACACCGAGGCCCCGATCGCCGAGCCGAGGCGTGGCCTTCGGTGCCTGTGCGAGCGTGATCTCTTCGGTGAGCTTGCTGTCGGCGAGCGCGGCCCCATCAGGAATGCGAGTGATGTTCCCGTTCTCGACTGCGACCTTGACCGCTGCAGGTGCGTAGGCCCACGCGTCCGAGACGTGGCGCGCGGTCTCGATCGGAATCTCGAACAACGGAGGGCTCGAGACGATGCGATGTGCGAGCTCGGAGCCCACCATCTCGCGTCCCCCGAAGGGAGTTCGCGCGATGTCCTCGACCGTGACGTCCGAGGGCGACGTGACCTTGATCCAGTTCCACAGCTTCGGATCTCGCGTGCCCTGCCAGCGATAGGTGACGTCCCGCGCGCCCTTCGCGAATGGCTTGCCCGGCGTGTCGTTGTGGGTCGCGCTGCGCTGGAACAGATCGGTCTGCAGCAAGGTTCCACGCCGGACGAGTGCCTCTGCGACCACCCCATCGAGCGGACTGCTCGCCACCAGGGTGCTTGCCTTGGGGAGCTCCGAGTTGCGGTCGAGCTGGACTCGCAGGCGCATCCCCATCCGTTCGATCGAGAGCAGCAGCACGCTGTCGAAGGCGACCGCGATCGCGAGCCCTAGCTGCGGCACCCAACCAGGGCCACCCGGCGCTCGGAGCGCATCCTCGGCAAGCTGGACGAGGTCGGTCGGATAAGCGAGCTCGGACAAGCGAGCGAGCGTGTGCTTCGGCATGACCTCGACGTGGTGAGAGATCGCCCCTACCAGGCTACGTCGCGCTTCCTCCCGGCTCGCCCAGTGCAACCGCGGATGCGGATGCGGAAGCTGGAGCTTCGCGATCCGATCATCGAGCGCGGACAGGATGTGCGTGCGATGAAGGTTCGCGTACGCGAGGGCCGCCGATTGCGTCGCCTTCCGTTGGATCGCGACGACGGGACCCGCATGCCCTGCGAGGCGGTCAAGCAGCGCCTCGGCAGAGGCTCCCCGCACCACCGCATCCGCCACCGCGTCGGCGTGCCGCTCGAGCGGATCGTCGGGCCCGCCATCGATACCGCGGGCCACGCCGTGGCGCTGTTGAACCACGTGAGCGAGCTCGTGTGCCGCGGTGTGCAGATCAGGTACCTCCGCAAACGCGACCGACTCACCCCGAGCGAACGCAGCTGCACCCAGTGCATGAGCGTCGTGCGCCGCCTCGCCACCAATCCGGGCGTCGACGTCCGAGATGCGGTGCCTTCCGAAACTGCGTTGGATCCGAGCCGCGTGAGGAACGCTGCTCGTGACCTTCGGCTTGGGAGCGGCGGCCTTCTCCTTGGGTGGGTCGAGGCGCGGAGCTCGCTCTGACATGGCGCACCACTTCGTTCGCTGTCGGAGGGAGTTGCGGAGAATCTTACGGAGCTATTTCAGACATTTGAGCATTTGGGGTTCGTCCCAACGAATGTCGCAACCCATCGATGGATCGTGCGAGGGCTTCCACCATGCAAGTGGATCCCGTTCTGATCACGGTCGAGGTCGACCGTGCGTGTAGCCGTCTGACAGTCGCGTTTGCGATGGCCCAGGCAGCGCGGTCCGGTGGTGATCCGGAGGCATATTGGACGGACGTACCGGGTGAGCCGACGTTTCCCGTCTCGTGGCTCGGCGAGCGGTTGGGGCTAAGCCCGACGGAGCAACACGTGTTGTGGGTCCTGATCGCCCACGAGCTGAGTCCCCTTGCGCGAGCCCACGTTCGCGAGCTCAACACCGAGAGCGTCGATGACCCCACGCTCGATTCGCTGCGCCGTACGGTGTATGGCACCAAGCCGTGTCGACAGGCCTGGCGCGAGCTCGGCCCGGCGGGCCAGCTACGCAGATCTGGGTTGATCGAGATCTTGGAACAGGGCGCGGAGTATCGACAGACGGTCAGGCTCGCACGCCGCGTCCTGGCGCTCGTGCACGGAGAAGTTGGACCTCCGACGGAGATGACCTTCGCTACCTTCGATGACAACGGCGCGACGTGCGACGATCTCGAGGTCGACGAGCGAGCACGACACGCGATCACGGCGGCGTTGGATTCACCTGGCCTCGTCATCGTGCAGGGAGCGAGTGGCAGTGGGAGACGCTCGATGATCGCGGCGGTCGCGCGCCAACGCCGCAAGCGCGTCCTGGTCGTCGACGCGATGGCGATCGCGAAGGATCGCGTGGTCGCGGCGCAACAACTTCGCATCGTCGCGCGCGAGTGTGCGCTGTTCGATGCGATTCCTCTGATCCGTCAGCTCGAGGGACTCGAGGGCCATGGCGAGGTGGCTGACCGGATGGGGCTCGTCGAGGAGGAGCTCGGCGGCGGCACGTGCTTCGCAACCACAACACGGCAGATCTCTCGGCGGTGGCGCACGCAACCGATGTACGTGGAGCTGCCTCCGCTGAACAAGGCGGCGCGCGCCCGACTGTGGGAGCGCGCGATCGCGGTCGACAACAAGACGGCCGACCAGTTGGCGACGCTGTATCCGCTGACACCGGCGTTGATCGATGCGGCGGGCAAGGCGGTGATGCGGAGCACCCACGGAGAGCCACTGGAAGCACACCATGTGGCGACGGGGATCCGCAGCGTGCTCGACGATCGGTTAGCCGGGCTCGCCACGCGAATCTCGGTCCGTCAGACCTGGGACGACCTGGTGTTGCCGAGCGAGCAGGTCACGAGTGTGCTCGAGTTATTGGCGCGGGTTCGCGAGCGCGACCGCGTCTACGAGGACTGGGGCTTCGCGGACAAGCTGGGGAGAGGCCTCGGTGTGACGGCCCTGTTCTCGGGGCCGCCGGGCACTGGCAAGACGATGTGTGCAGGCCTACTCGCGCGGGATCTCGGCACCGAGATCTATCAGGTGGATCTCAGCAACCTGACCTCGAAGTGGATCGGGGAGACCGAGAAGAACCTCGCCGCGCTGTTCGATGCAGCGGAGGCCGGGCACGCGATCCTGCTGTTCGACGAGGCCGATGCCGTGTTTGGCAAACGAACCGAGGTGAGGAGCAGCAACGATCGCCACGCGAATCACGAGACGAACTACTTGCTGCAGCGCCTCGAGTCGTTCACTGGCATTTGCATCCTCACGACCAACCACGAGAACGCGATCGACGAGGCCTTTCGCCGCCGGCTCGCCGTGCACGTGCGATTTCCGATGCCCGAGGCCAGCGAACGAACTCGGCTGTGGCGCGCATTGATACCGAGCGCAGCGCCGACTGCCGAGGGCCTGCCGTTCGAACACCTCGGCGAGTCGTTCGAGATGAGCGGTGGCTACATTCGGAATGCGGTGCTGCGAGCAGCGTTCCTCGCTGCCGACGCGCGAATCCCGATCGACGCGAACTTCCTCGTGCGGGCAGCGCAACTCGAGTACGAAGGGATGGGAAAGATCATCTCGCGGCAGTAGCCGTCGAGGAAACCTTCGCTGACCTGCGGGCAGACTGGCCTAACCGTCAGCGCCTCCCGTCCCGGCGCGGGAGTCTGCCGAGGGCTCCTAGCTCTGTTCGGAGACGAGCTCGGCTTCGGCCGCTTGCGTGGTCGACGACGGCAGCGCGTAACCGGTGACGTGCGGATCGCTGAGGTACGTATCCGTGACGCGCTTCTTCTTCGGGAAGAACGGCAGCATCCGGATCGGAAACGTCACCAGCTTGAACAGACTACCGAGCGCCTTACCGCCGTACGCCTCGGTGACGAGCATCGCGCGGGTGAACCCACCGATCTCGGCGAGCGGCTTATCGAGCACGCCGATCCGGCGGAGCCGCAGCTCGGCACAGTTGTTCGAGTGCTCGAGGAACGCGGGCAGGTGCCGCATCACGACGTGATCGGCCGGCAGCTTCTTCTTGAGGTAGCCGGCGATCCGGCGGACGCCCCACATCGAGACGAGGGACAGGCCGAGCAAGCGGCGGCGCAACCACGCCTTGCCCTCGATCGCCTTCGCCGTCTGCTGCTCGCCGAACTCGACGTGGCGCTCTTCCTGTTTGACCGCGCGGCGGAGGATGTCGATCGACGGCTTGTGATCGAGCGTGTCGATCACCGCGTAGAACGCCTGGAGCACGAAGCCTTCGCCCTGCGCCATCTCGAGCGCGACGTGCTCGGCCCACGAGCTACCCATCATCCCGGTGGCGAGGAACCGCACGGCGGCGTGCGCCGGCTTGGGCTGGCAGCCGAGCATGGTCATGATGCGCAGGAAGTTGTCGACGTGCTGCATCTCCTCGAGCGACTGGCGCGCGAGGAACTTGGCCGCGTCGAGATCCGGGGCGTCGTACAGCCAGTGACCGACCTGGATGCCGGTGACCTCGCCGTAGAGGAACTGGTTGAACATCCATTCGAGGAGCTCGCGGTCCTTGACCGGGTCCAGCTTGGAACCTCCGAAGTCGAAGGTCATCTCCTCGCGTGTCAACAGCATTGCTGGGAAGATAGCTCGCGAGTGTCCCCGGCGGCTATCTCTTATTGGTCGCTGCCTTCGAGCGATCGTCGCAGCTGATCATCAGCGGTTTCGGCGAGATCAGCGCGGTGCCGAACACCGAGAAGCCGAGGCCGTCGTCGTCGATCGGCTGGCTGACGTGGCCCTGGACGATCACCCATTCGTTCTGCCGCTTCTCGAACACGAACGTCGCCCGGAAGTGCCCTTTTCCTGCCGGCACCCCTGGGCGTGCGGGGAGGTCCGCGGTGAGGTTGCCGGCCCAGTACGCGAGGTTTGCCGCGCGTGGGTTGCGCCCGACCACGCCGACCCGCCGATCCTCGAGCTTCATCGGCTCGCTGCCGACGAGTAGCCGCGCACCGAGCGCCTCGGCGCCGTGCCACTCAGAGGCGACGTCGGGACCGTAGAGCGTGACATCGGCGGCCATCATCTTCGGCGACTTGTCGATCGCCCGCCGCAGCACCGGCGACAGCACGCGCGACAGCTCGTCGGCGAGATCGCGGCTACTCACCGCGGTGCGGATCTCGCGCGGCAGCTTCTGGCCCTCGCCCGTCGGCATCGGCGGGCGCGCGAACGACAGGTGCTCGAACACCGGCACCCAGCGATCCCCGTCGCGCGCGAACAGCGCACTCATCCGTAGCGGGATCACCGCGGTGCGATCGCACAGGTGGATCCGCCAGGAGATCTCGTCGCTCGCCCAGGCCGCGAGGCGGTCCTGCGAGAGGTGGATCTCGAGGCGCTTGCTGCGCGGATCGGCCAACCCGCTCTGATCGAGATCGAGTGGCCACCGGCTCGGGGCGCGCGCGAGCTCGGACCCGACGAGCACGTCGCCCGGTCCGACGCCGATCCGCAGCGTGCCGACCTCGGGGGGGACCAGCGCGTTCTCGAAGTCAGGCGGCTCGTCGCGCTCGTACGACTTGAGGATGTCGTCCTGGAGCTCGGCGACGAGATCCCCGCGCGTATCGCGATCGCTCTGACCCGCAGGATCGTCGAGGCGCTCGGGCGGCTTCTTCGGCGGCGAGGGACACGCCGCGAGCACGACGAGCACGAGCGCCCGCTTCACGACAGCGCCTTCCGATCCTCGGCCGTATCGACATCCCGCACCACACCCGGATCATCCACCACCACGGCGACGACGCGAAGTTTCGACATCACCCCGCGTGCGCCACCCTCGACCTGATCGCAGGCAGCGAACTGCTCCCAGACCGTGCACCGGATCAGCGGTGGGTGCCCGCCGCGCCCCTGATAGACCGGTCGGGCGACCTCGGCGTTCGCCTCGCCGAGCGCGACCAGCGTCTCGGGCTTCACGAACGGATGATCGACCGGCCACAGCAGCGCAGCGTCGAGACTCGACGACCGCACTTGCAGCCACTGAAAGCCGAGCGCGATCGAGCTCGCCATCCCGCGCGCCGGATCGGGATTGACCACGACATGGACGTCGTCGCCGAGCGAGGCCGCGTGCTCCGCCACCGCATCACCGAACGGTGCACCGACGACGACCACACGCGGGCCGCGCACGAGCGCGACGATCCCCTCGAGGAACGTGCGTCCCTCGTGAACGAGCAGCGCCTTCGCGACGCCGCCGAGGCGACGTCCCGAGCCGGCCGCGAGGATCACCGCCGCGGTCACTCGCTGCTCTCGTGAGGTTTCGCGAGCTGCCAGCTGCCGGGCACAGGCGAGCCACGGCGGCGGAGCGCGACGAGCTCGGCCGCGATCGACACGGCGATCTCCTGTGGCGTCTCGGCGCCGAGATCGATCCCGATCGGCGCGCGCATCGCGGCCCATCGCGCCAGCGCCGCGTCGTCGGCGAGCAAGCCCTTCGCCTCGAGCCGCTTGCGGAACCGCCCGACCTTGCCGCGGCTGCCGATCATCCCGAGGTAGCCGAGGTCGCGCACGATCAGCTTCTCGAGGATCGCCTGATCGACCGCGTGATCGCGGGTGATGATCAACACGCGATCGTCGGGAGTGAACCCACCGAGCACGCGCTCGACCTCCAGCGGATCGAACGACTCGACGATCCGCGTCGCCCACGCCGGCGAAGCCGCGAGCGCCCCGGTCTCGTCGTCGTCGCACACGACCACCACGAACCCCAAGGACGCGAGCAGCGGGCCGACACTCTTCGCGACGTGCCCGAAGCCGAACACGATCGCGCGCTCGCCGCCGCCGAGCCGCTCGAGCAGCGCACCGCCGGAGATCACCGGCTCGTGCATCGGTGGATCGCCCGCGAGCGGTGCCCGCAGCGTCAGCGGTTCACCCTCGATGGGCGTCACCAGGACACGCGCTTCGTGGGTCGACGCGGTGTGAGGTGCAGGTGCGAGCTCCGCGATCACGGCGCGCGACGGTGCCGCCGGCGTCAACGTGATCTCCATCGAGCCGCCGCAACACATCGCGAGATCGCGAACGAGGTGCTGCCGGACGATCCGCGGCTCGCCGCCACCGGCGACCAGGCGCGCTGCCTCGACGGTGACGAGCTCGATCTTACCACCACCGATGGTGCCCCACAGCTGGCCGTCGTCGGCCACCGCCATCCGCGCACCGAGGTGGCGAGGCGTCGATCCGTGCGCCCCGATCACCGTCGCGATCGCGACACCGCGTCCGGCCTCGAGGGCGCGCAACACGGCGGCGAACACGTCGGCAGACATCTCGACTTAACGTTTCGTCGTCAAGGACATGATGTGCGTGATCACCTCGCGCAGCCCGGCGCCCTCGGGGAGCTCCGAGAGGAACGACGGCTTGAAGTCGAGCTGATCCCACCACTGCTTGATGTTCGCGACGCCAACCGACGACGGAAACCCACCGAACATCGGTGCATCGTTGAGCGCATCGCCGACGTAGACGTACTGCGAGAGATCGTTTGCGTCGCCGCCGAGTACTTGCCGGACGACCGTCATGCACGCACTCAGCTTGTCGAAGTGCGGCGGCCCGAAGTTGACGTGCACGCTCGAGCGCGACGCCGTCAGACCCGATTTGCGAATCAGCGCGACGATCGTGTCCGCAGCCTCCGCACCCAACGACACTTCTTCGTTCCAATCGATCGCGAGATCGACTTCGCGATACTTCGAGTCGCTCGACAGCCGAGCGCCCGGCACCTTGGCCGTGACCTCCGCGACGATGTCGTTCATTCGCCGGCGCCACTCCGGCAAGCTCGCCGGTGGGACGCCGTAGATCTTCTCCAGCTTCTTGCCCTTGCGAACGAACGTGACGCCGCCGTTCTCGGTGACGACCACCGGGACCGGCGTCATCTTGAGCATCGCGTGACCGAACCCCGACGACCGGCCGGTCACCATGATGACCGGGATCCCGGAAACACCGAGCGCCTCGAGCGCTTGGTACGTCGAGGCCTCGACGCGGTCTCCCGTCGTCATCGTGCCGTCGATATCGGAGAACAGCGCGCGGATCGGGCCGCGCAATTCCGAGAGCGGGCGTGTCATGCGTCGCCACTCTACTCGGCGACCGACGTGTGGGAAGTGGCTACGCGATCAAACGCAGACCCACGTCATCCGTCGTGATCGGTGTGGGCAGGCGGATCGAACGCTCGCGCTGGCGACCCAGCCAGTCCTCGAGATCGGGGTGGTTCAGGCGAACGATGCCGCCCACCTTGAACACGGGGAGCGGATCGCCCGCCTTGCGCGCCATGTACCGGCACCACCGCTCCGAACGACCCAGCGCAGTAGCAATACCCTTCCAGGTCTCGACAAAGTTCGACATGCTCATTCCTCCGTGTGTCCGAGGCTTTGTGCAGTGCGTGTGCCGAGGTCCGACCAGCGCCTTAAGGTGCCGGGATTTCACGGAGTCGGGGATCCTCACACGTGTGAACGGGCGACCAGGTTTTAACACCCGTCATCACTACCGACGCAAAAGCTGACACAGTTGTCGCTCGGTTGCCGCACCTCGCGTCTCCGAGGTTCCCGGCTGGCAGACGGCCGGGTTGCCGTCTAAGCTTGTGGGACATGCGTGGAGTCATGCGGCGTTGCGCCGCGAGTGGGGTCCTCCTCGGAGGCTTGTTCTTCGCGTCCACTGTCTCCGCCGGTGGGCCTGACCCGTACCCGATCGCGAAGGTCACACGCGGCCAGACCGGCTACGGCATGACCACGATGGCGGGCTCCAAACCGGAGAAGTTCACGTTCGAGGTCATCTCGGTCGTGCACAACATGTTGCCGAAGCAGGACATCATCCTGTTCCGCAGCAACGACCCGAAGATCGTCGCCACCAACGTGTGGCGCGGCATGTCGGGCAGTCCGCTGTTCCTCGACGACAAGATCGTCTGCGCGGTCTCCTATACGTGGGGCTTCAACCGGATCGCGATGGGCGGCTGCACGCCGATCGAATACATGAAGAAGGACGGCGACACGTTCCGTCGCCACAACCCGGTCGCACCCGGCCCGAACGGCACCAAGATCGTCCAGCCCGTCGCCGCGTCGCTCGAGGACTGGAAGCGGATTTCACCCGGCCCTCAAGTCGATCTCGCCGCTGCGATGACAGCGCTCGGTCCGAAGCATCGCAGCTGGTTGACGTCGACGCCGCTGCCCAGCGCGATCCAGAAGCCCGCCACCTATGACGGTCAGGCGCTGACCGCGTCGGTGCCGCTCCAGATCGCCGGCTTCTCCACACCCGCGTTCAACGCCCTCGCGCAGCTGTTCGCCGGTTCGACGCTCGAGCCGATGCGCGCCGGCGGGACGGGCAACATCCCCGAGGGTGATCAACCGAAGTCGTTCACACCAGGTGGCGCGATCGCGATCCCGTTCATCAAGGGTGATCTGTCGGCCGCCTCGTCGGGCACGGTGACGTTCCTCGACGGCAACAAGGTGCTCGCGTTCGGTCACCCGATGTTCGGTAACGGCGAGTGGTACGCGCCGGTCGCCACCGCGTACGTCCACACCGTGGTGACGTCGATGCCGTTCCCGTTCCACATGACGTCGCCGATCCACGAGGCCGGCTCGCTGGTCCAGGATCGCCAGGCGTCGATCATGGCGGACACCACCCTGCGCTCGCCGATGATCCCCGTGAACATCGCGGTATCGACCACCCATGGCAAGCAGGTCCAGAAGGGCGAGTTCCACGTCGAGATCCTCGACAACAAGTTCCTCACCGCGCCGGTCGCCGGCGCCGCGGTGATGAACGCGATCAACTACTACCTGCCCGACAAAGAGGACGTCACCGCGCGGATCGACTCGACGCTGCGCGTCCGCGGCTTCGATCCGATCAACTTCGTCGACTACGTCTACGCGAACGACGGTGCATCGAGCGTGATGGGCTCGGTGCGTGGCATCCGCGTGCTGGTGCCGCTGATCAACAACCCGTACGCGCCGGTCAAGATCGACAGCCTCGACGTCAAGATCGACCTCCAGTACGCGATCAACTACGGCGAGCTCAAGGAGGTCCGCGTGCCGGGCGCCGAGCTCATCCCGGGCCAGCGCAACCTGGTCGAGGTCCGGCTGACCACGTACGACGGCAAGGACATCATCGAGACGGTGCCGGTCGACGTGCCCGCCTCGCTCGCCGGCAACATCATCCAGCTCGAGGTCACCTCGGGTGACAGCGCGAAGCTCGATGCGGCCCCGCCGGTCGATCTGCCGTCGCTGATGGCCGCCGTGCGCAAGCTGCTGCCCGGCAACACCTGGGCGGTCACGCTGTATCCGGCCGACGAAGGCATCGCGCTCGACGGCAAGCTGGTGCGTGACCTGCCGGCGACGGCCCACGACAAGCTGCACCCGCAGTCTCATACCCAGCGCGCGGTGGCCTACAAGCCGATCGCTCGCACCGTCGCGACGGCGTCGCGCGTCGTCGAAGGAACCGGGACGATCCTGGTTCGCGTTCGCGCCAACTAGTTCTGAACTGATCCGCTCACTCTTGGGGGAACTGTGAAAGCACGTCTGTCTCTTGCCGCGATCGTCATTGGCGGCAGTCTCCTCGCACCGCCGGCCGGCGCGATCATCACCTCGACCTGGACGGTCGAGACCTACCAGCAGTTCGACGGTGGGGACGCGAGCTCCGCGTTCATCACCTCGGCGGGCGAAGTTCGCCCTGGCTGGGACACCAAGCGCACCGCGATCGAAGGCGATGCCGTGTGGTCCTCCGTCAAGCTCGCCGATGGCAGCGTGCTGCTCGGCTCCGATGCCGGCGGTTCGATCTACCGGATCACCGGTGATGCGTCGAAGAAGGTCGTCTCGATCCCCGGCGCGATCGCGGTGGTCGCGCTGACGCAGACGGCCGACGGCTCGGTCTACGCGGGCGCGATGCCGGGCAACAAGCTGTTCAAGATCGATGTCGCCGGCGGCAAGGCCACGGCGACCGCGACCCTGACGGCAAAGGATCCGAAGGACGTCGAGACGATCTGGTCGCTCGCCTCCGTCGGCAACACCGTCTACGCGGGCACCGGCCCGTCCGGCAAGCTGTTCGCCGTCACCGGTGGTTCGGCGAAGGAAGTGTTCGACACGGAAGACAAGCGCATCACCTCGCTGGCGACCACCAGCGACGGCGGCGTCTGGCTCGGCACGTCGGAGCGCGCCCTGGTGTTCCGCTTCGATCCGAAGTCGGGCAAGGCACGCGCGATGGCCGACTTCGCGGGCAACGAGATCACGGCGCTCGCCGCGTACCGCGATGGCGTGGTCGCCGCGGCGAACGATCTCGCCGACGCGCCGGCCGCGACCGGCAAGACGGCGTCGCAGGTCGAGACCGCCGAGAAGCCGACTGCCTCGAAGGGTCAGCCGGTGAAGCTCCCCGACGCGGGCACCAAGCCCGGCGCCGACAAGGACACGCCGGCGGTCGCCGACCTCGGTCGCAAGGGCGCTCGCAAGGGCAAAGGTGCGCTGTTCCGGATCGGCGCCGATGCGCGGCTGGAGCAGCTCCATGCGCTGACCGCCACGTACTTCACGTCGGTGCTGGTCTCCGGCGATTCGATCTACGCCGGCGCCGCCGATAAGGGCCGGATCTACATGGTCGACAACGAGGGTGCGGTCGCCACCGCGTTCGACGTCGACGAGCGCGCGGTCTCGCAACTGTGGACCGAGGGCAAGTTGATCGGGTTCTCCACCGACGACGCTGCCGCGGCCTACCGCTCCACCGGTCGCGCGTCGCAGGCGCGTTACGTCTCCGACGTGCTCGACGCGAAGAGCGTGTCGAAGTTCGGCAAGCTCGCGTGGAACGCGGCGGGCAAGGTCAAGATCGAGACCCGCAGCGGCAACACCGTCAAGCCCGGCGTCGGCTGGTCCGAGTGGCAGCAGCCTGGTGCGGTGGGCAAGCAGGGCGGTGGTGGTGAGGGAGGCAAGGTTCAGTCGCCTCCGGGTCGCTACCTGCAGTGGCGGATCGCTCTCGAGGATGACAACGCGCGCCTGCGCAAGGTCAGCGCGTACTACGTGCCGCAGAACCAGGCGACGCAGGTCCAGGAGGTCACCGTCGAGCCGAGCTCGAAGGACTCGCTGCCGACGATGAAGGACTCCGCCGCGAAGCCGCGCAGCCCGGTGCTCAAGGTGAAGTGGAAGGCCGAGAACCCCGACAGCGACGACACCGTCTACACGCTCGAGGCACGGCGCGATGGCGAGGCAAACTGGCGCCCGGTCTCGACCGGCAAGTCGCCGCTGACGTCGACCAGCTGGGAGTGGAACACCGAGACCTATCCCGACGGCTGGTACCGCGTGCGCGTCATGGCGTCGGACGCACCGGCGAACTCGCCCGATCGCGCGCTGACCTCGACGGGCATGTCGACGCTGTTCGCGATCGACAACGCGCGGCCGACGATCTCGAACCTGACGGTGAACTATCCCCGCGCGCAGGCGCGTGCGACGGATGGCATCTCGACGTTCAGCGAGATGGCGTTCTCGATCGACGACGGTCCGTGGATCGTGGGCACCACGGCGGACGGCTTGTTCGACGATGTGACGGAGGATCTGCGGATCGATCTGGCGCAGGGCCTCGGCAAGGGCACGCACACGCTGGCAGTCCGCGTGGCGGACAGCGCGGGCAACGTCGGCTCGACGTCGACGACGTTCGTGATCAAGTAGATGGCCCCCCGCGCTCCTGACCACCAAGTCGGTGATCGCCTACGCGAGCTCTCGTCGTCGTGGATCGATCGCCACGACAACCACACGCCGCACACCGAAGGGAGTGACCGGCGGGCGTGGATCGGCGTGCTGGTCGGGATCGGGGTGGCGCTCGCGGTCGTCGGGCTCGTGCTCGTGCTGTCCCGCGCGTGATCGGGTTCATGCGGTGCGACCCGCCGCATGTGCGTTTGCTCGCGCTTGCCGCGTGCGGTGCTGACCGTAGCGCGATCACGCACGCACCCGTGATCGAGTCGCGCGGGATGGTTCGACGATGAGGCAGGACCTCGGCAAGGTCTCGCGGTTCGTGTCGCGGAGCGCCGGTCGACGACGTTCTCATCACGTAGAGGACCTCGGCCCGAGCGGCTAGCCGGCGAGTGATCGGGTTCACGCGCCGCGGCTCGGCCCGCCGCGTGAACCAGCAGCCGGCATGCGCCTGCTCGCACTCTCGATCCTCGCCGCGTGCGGTCATCCGCCCGCACCTGCTGCCTCTCGGTCGCCCGACGCCGAGATCGCGTGTACGCGTGTGGCGCGTCACATCATGAGGCTCGGCCCGGTCGATCAATGGGTCGCGGAAGGACGCGAACAGGGGTCGCTTCCCGTCGGCGGCGTCACCGATCGCGAGGGCGTCGAGAAGTTCTTCGAGGTCGCCTGCCAGGAGAACTGGCCCACCGCGTTTCGTCGCTGTGTGGTCGCGCAGTCGACCTGGCCCGCGGTGATGGATGCGTGCTCGAACGACAAGGTGTGGTGGTACCAGCCCACGTGACGCAGCCACGCAACGCCTCGGCGTTCACGCCCCTACGTTCGGCGCGTTCGCTTGGCCCAGCATTGCGATGCCCGTGCGCTACCGGCGATCACGAGCGCCGCGTCCGCTTGAGGGGCGAGGCTGGGACATCGCCGTTGCGGACCGCGTCGACAAGAACCTGGACCATCCAGGTGATCGTGGTCTCCGCCGCGGCTGCATCGAGCCGCTGGCGATCGAGCAGCGCGAGGGCGAGGGCGGGCGACAGCACGGACGCGAGGGCCGCACCGACCAGCTTGGTGGTGGCGGCATCGCAGTGCTTGGCCACCGCGCGATGGATCGCGGCATCCCGCTTGTGGCGCTTGTCGAGGACCACCTCGGCACGCAGCACGTGTGGGCTCGCGAGCATCTTGTACGCGATGCGTGCGGCGTGGGTAGGGAGATCTCCGAGCGAGGTCGGATGTGGATCGGGAGCACCCTCGTCGAGGTGCGCCGAGATCGCCGCGAGCTGCGTCGCGCGATCGGGGAAGTGGTGATACACGGTGCGTAGCGAGACGCCCGCGGCGCTGGCGACGCGCGCTAGCGAGCGCTCGTCACCCGTCTCGTGCGATCGCGCGAGCTCGGCGGTCAGGGCGGAGACGATCGCCGTGCGCGTGGAGGCGGACTGCTTCGCCCGCAGGTCGCTGCGGTAACTCCGCGAAGTGCGGCGTGGCGCGGCCATGCAGTTAGATAACATTCATTGCAGTCGCAATGCAATCGCGATCTCGGGTGCGATCCGACGAAGAATCGGGCTTCCGTTTCGAGCCGCGGTGGATAGACTGCGGGTTCCTCGTGCTCTCGCAGTCCTCAGCCGTCGACGAATTCCCGGTCACCGCCGTCCACCTGCGCTCGATCGCCGGCGCGATGTTCTATCGAGGCGAGGCGTACTGGCGCGAGGGCCGCGTGGTCGAGGTCCGGCAGGACGGCCGCACGCTCGAAGGCGAGGTCGATGGCTCGCAGCGCTATCGCGTGAAGGTGATCGCGACGCCGATGGACGGGCTGATCACGAGCTGCTCGTGCCCGATCGGTTACCTGTGCAAGCACGCCGTCGCGCTCGTGCTCGCGCACCTCGGCGAGCGCGCGAAGCTGCCGGTGCCCGACAAGATCGAAGGCGCATGGGCCACCCGCGACGAGCTCGATACCTGGGCGAAGGACCACGGTGTCGAGCACGCGTTGTGGGGTAGCGCCGAGCTGCTGTGCGCGGAGCTGACGTTTCCGCCGCAGGACTACTGGATCAAGACGGTGCTGGCACGGCTACCGGTCCGCGAGGTCGGCGCCTTGGAGCTGGCCGCGCGCCACGCGCGAGCACGCGGCGTCGATGTCGCGCTCGCGAAGGTCGCGTATCGCACGCTGCATCACGAGGCCGCGCTGGTCGAGGTAGCGAAGACCGAGGAAGCGCAGCGACTGGCGATGCGGGCGGACTGCGAGCCTGCGTGGTCGCGGTTGATCACGCTGCGGTCCGAGCTGCGCATGCACGCCTCGCCTCGTCCGCGCGCGGTGCGCGAGGCGGTGGGCGCGTGGAAGTTCGACCCCACCACGGCGACGATCAGCTGGAAAGAGAAGCAGCGAGTGTTTCGGCCGCAGACCTTCGCGATGACGGCGGTGGCGACCAAGCTGTCCTTCGACAGTGCGGGCAAGGCGGTCCTCGAGTGCACCTGTCCGATGACGTCGTTGCCCCGCAGTGGCGGGCGGGCCAGCGGCGAGCCGTTGCCGAGTGCGCGCGCGTCCGTGATCGCGGGGTGCACGCATGCGATCGCGCTGGTCGACGCCACGCTCGATGTCCTCGGCGATCCAAATCGGCTGCGCGAGGCGAAGCAGGTCGTCGAGCTGTTGATCCAGCCGGGCTGGGCACGTGCACTGGCCGAGCTCGATCGGATCGAGAGCCGGGTCGCGCAGGCCACGCCGATCGATGTCTGGTGGCAGGTCCACGGCGAGCCGACGTCACCGCAACTGTCGTGCGTGATCGAGAAGTCCGGCAAGCACCCCAAGGGTGTTGGCTCGCCTCGCGGCTCGCTGGCACGTGGCAAGGGCACGCTGCGGACCCAGCTCAAGGTGAGCCTGCTGCTCGCGGACTACCGGCATCAGCTGCGCGACCGCGATCTCGCGATCGCCGAGGCACTCCAGGAGCATCAGGCGCACGAGCGCCACTATCCGATGCGCGCCTTGCTCGCGGCCGTCGGGCATCCACGGGTGATCGATGCCGAGGAGCAGCCGCTCGAGCTCGCGCGAGATCAACTCGGGTTCACGGCCACCCCGGTCGGAGATCAGATCCGGATCGAGCCATCGATCGGCGGCGCGCGGATCTCGCCGAAGCTCCTCGCCGCGCTGCTCCAGGTCTTCGAGGAGGGCGAGCCGATCGTGGTCGCGAGCGCCGAGGGCAACCGCTGGACGCTCGTCGACATCGGGATCGAGGCACGGCGGCTGTGGACGGCGCTGTCGATGCACGGCGATGCCTTCCCGCCCGAGGCCCACGCGAAGCTGCTGGATCGGCTCGCCCGGATCGAGCCGCGTGTCCCGGTGGTGCTGCCCGATGTGCTCAAGGGCAAGCAACTCGCGGCGAAGCCGAAGGTCGTCGCGCGGCTGCGGCTCGCGCCCGAGGGCCTCGAGATCGAGCTGTTCACCCGCGCCGCGCCGAACACG
>JANNBP010000247.1:0-8523 GCA_031385555.1 Deltaproteobacteria bacterium
GCTGAGCGACCTTGGGCTCGGTGAGCGCAGGGCCGCCGTTACGTATTGTATTTCTGCAGCGGCGCGACCCGGATGTCGCCGCGCTTGGCGACCGCGATCGCCTCGAGCGCGGCGCGTGCACCGCGCAGCGTGGTCTGGTACGCGATGTTGTTCATCAGCGCGGCGCGGCGAAGGGACTGCGAGTCCTGGATCGCCTGCGTCCCTTCGGTGGTGTTGATGACGAGCTGGATCTCGTGGTTGTCCATCGCATCGACGCAGTGCGGCCGGCCCTCGAGCACCTTGTTGACGCCGCGGACCGCCAGCCCGGCCGTGGTCAGCGCCAGGGCAGTCCCGTGGGTGGCGACCAGCTCGAACCCGAGGTTGATGAGCCGGCGGGCGATCTCGATCAGCGCCGGCTTGTCGGCATCGCGGACCGACAGGAACGCCGTGCCCGACGTGGGCAGCCGCGTCCCCGACGCCAGCATCGACTTCTGGAACGCGCGCGCGAAGTCGACGTCGATGCCCATCACCTCACCCGTCGAGCGCATCTCCGGCCCGAGGATCGTGTCGACGCCCTCGAACTTGACGAACGGGAACACCACCTCCTTGACGGAGACGTGGCGGACTTCGACCTCCTCGGAGCAGCCGAGCTCGGCGAGGGTCTTGCCGGCCATCACCTTCGCCGCGATCTTCGCCAGCGGCCTACCGATCGCCTTGCTGACGAACGGCACGGTGCGCGACGCGCGCGGGTTGACCTCGAGCACGTAGACGTCGCCGCCGTAGATGGCGAACTGCGTGTTCATCAACCCGATCACGCCGAGCTCCTTCGCGAGCATGCAGGCCTGTCGCTTGACCTCGTCGACGATATCGGCCGGCAGCGAGTAGGGCGGCAGGGCGCACGCCGAGTCGCCGGAGTGGATGCCGGCTTCCTCGATGTGCTCCATCACGCCGCCGACGACGACCGCGCCGGTCGTGTCCGCGATCACGTCGACGTCGAGCTCGACCGCATCGGCGAGGAACTGATCGACCAGCAGCGGGAAGCCTACCGTCGACGATTCATCGCGCGCGTTCACTCCTGCCGGGGTCGCGACCCCGATCCGCACGAAGTACTCCTCGAGGCCGCGGGCGTCGTAGACACGCTCCATCGCGCGACCGCCGAGGACGTAGCTCGGACGAACCATCACCGGGAACCCGATCTCGACGGCGTGGGTACGCGCTTCCTCGAGGGTCCTCGCGATGCCCCAGCGCGGTGCGCGGAGCTTGAGCTTGTTCATCACCTCGCCGAACCGCTCGCGGTCCTCGGCGCGATCGATCGCATCGGCGGAGGTTCCGAGGAGTGGGATGCCCGCCTGCTCGAGCGCGACGGCGAGCTTGAGCGGCGTCTGTCCGCCGAACTGCACGATCACCCCGGAGCCCGGGGCGCTGCCGGGACGACCGAGGCCTTCGACGTGACAGATCTCGAGGACGTCCTCTAGCGTGAGCGGCTCGAAGTACAGCCGGTCCGAGGTGTCGTAGTCGGTCGACACCGTCTCCGGGTTGCAGTTGACCATGATCGACTCGATGCCCTCCTCGCGCAGCGCCATCGCGGCATGCACGCAGCAGTAGTCGAACTCGATGCCCTGGCCGATCCGGTTCGGACCGCCGCCGAGGATGATGACCTTGCGCTTGCCTTCGCTCGGCCGCGCCTCGCACTCCTCCTCGTACGACGAGTAGAGATACGGCGTGTGCGATTCGTACTCGCCGCCGCAGGTATCGACGCGCTTGTAGACGGGCCGCACGTTCGCGGCATGCCGCGCCGCACGCACGGTGGCCTCGTCGGTCTTGGTCAGTGCCGCGATCCGCCGATCCGACAACCCGAGCCGCTTGTAGCGTCGCAGATCGCCGATCGGATCCACCGGCGTCGCCGTGGTGACGTCCGCGTGGCCGACTTCTCCGGCCAGTTCCTTCTCCGCGTCGACGATCGACTTGATCTGGTGGAGGAACCACGGGTCGATCCGCGTCAGCTCGTGCGCGCGCTCGACGGTCATCCCGAGCTGGAAGCCGCGCCCCACCTTGAGCAGGCGCTCGGGGGTCGGCACCGAGATCACGCGCTCGATCGCCGCGAGGTCCGTACCCTGCGACGTCAGCGTCAGATCGAAGCCCGCGCGCCCGGTCTCGAGCGAGCGGATCGCCTTGCCGAGCGCCTCGCGGAACGTGCGGCCGATCGCCATCGCCTCGCCGACGCTCTTCATCTGCGGCCCGAGCCGGGTGCTCGCCGAAGGGAACTTCTCGAACGCGAAGCGCGGCCACTTGACGACGACGTAGTCGATCGTCGGCTCGAAGCTCGCGGGCGTCACCCGGGTGATGTCGTTCTTCAGCTCGTCGAGCGTGTAACCCAGCGCGAGCTTCGCGGCGATCTTCGCGATCGGGAAGCCGGTGGCCTTCGACGCCAGCGCCGAGCTGCGCGACACGCGCGGGTTCATCTCGATCACCAGCATCCGTCCGGTCTTCGGATCCACGGCGTACTGCACGTTGGAGCCGCCGGTGGTCACGCCGATCTCGCGCATGATCGCGATCGAGGCGTCGCGCATCCGCTGGTACTCCTTGTCGGTCAAGGTCTGCGCGGGCGCGACGGTGATCGAGTCGCCGGTGTGCACGCCCATCGGGTCGACGTTCTCGATCGAGCACACGATCACCACGTTGTCGGCCGCATCGCGCACGACCTCGAGCTCGTACTCTTTCCAGCCGAGCACGCTCTCCTCGATCAGGATCGAGTGGACGGGCGACTGATCGAGCCCGAACTGCACCATCCGATCGAGCTCGCCCTTGTTGTAGGCGATGCCGCCACCCGAGCCGCCCATCGTGAACGACGGCCGCAGGATCGCTGGGAATCCGATCTCGCCGATCGCGTCGCGGGCTTGTTCGACGGTGGTCACCAGCTTCGAACGCGGACACGACAAGCCGATCCGCGCCATCGCCTGCTTGAACAGCTCGCGATCCTCCGCCATCTCGATCGTCTTGACCGTCGCGCCGAGCAGCTCGACGCCGTGCTTCTCGAGCAGGCCTGCCTTCGCCGCCGCCATCGCGAGGTTGAGCCCGGTTTGGCCACCGAGCGTGGGCAGGATCGCGTCGACCTTCTCCTTTGCGAGGATCTTGTCGAGCACCTCGACGGTGAGCGGCTCGACGTACGTCGCGTCGGCGAGCTCCGGGTCGGTCATGATCGTCGCGGGATTCGAGTTGATCAGGACGACGCGCAGGCCCTCTTCGCGGAGCGCCTTGCAGGCCTGGGTGCCCGAGTAGTCGAACTCGCACGCCTGGCCGATCACGATCGGGCCGGAGCCGATGATCAGGATGGACTTGAGATCGTTACGCTTCGGCACGGCGCCCGATCTAGCACAGATAGGCGGCTAGCAGCTTCGAGGGGCCGTCTGCGATCTCAGCGCTTGACGATCACGCCATCGGCGATCCGGAAGTCCTGCGCGATCGGGCCGGTCATCACCTTCTCGACGTCGGCAACCTTGTCGCCGAGCGGGACCTTACCCTTCGCGAGCACCTCGACGATGGTGCGGCGGATCCGGCCGGATTCCTCCTCGGGGCGAACCAGCGCGGTGATCAGCGGCGGGCCGATCTTCTCGGCCTCGCGACCACCCAGGCCGTCGATCGCGGTGAACCGCGAGTTCTCGTCGAAGTCCTGGACGTACGGCGCCAGGCGAGCGACCAGCTCGGCGTCCGTGATCGGCTTCCACTCGGCGAGCCAGCGGATCAGATCGATCCGGCGCTCCGGCATCCGCACGTAGCCGGGCGGCTCGCTCTTGATCAGCTCGTCGGCGACCTCGAGCACCTTCGCGCGATCCGCGATGCGCTCGAGCACCTTGAGCGGGAACGCCAGCTGCTCCGCGGACTTCATGTAGCGGATCACGGGTGCGAGCGAGCGCGCGCCGAAGCCGACCAGGGTGTCCACCACCCAGTTCTTCTCCGTCTCGTCCTCGACGCCCTTCATCGACGTGATGCCCCACCGTTTGCAGAGGCCGAGCAGCGCCTCTTCGGTGCCGTCTTCCTTGAGCTTCTCGAGCGCACCCCACCGATCGACCTGCTGCGACAGCTTGTTGGTCGCCTTCTCGATCGTCTTCTGGAGGGCTTTTTCTTTGGAGAACAGACCGAACACTGCGGGCTCCGTATGCGAAGGGGACCTATATCACGGCACTGATCCGAGGAACGCAGTCAGCCGTATGGCTTGTGGGCTCGTAAAGCAACCGCTAGACCGGGGTCGGGCATGAAAACTGCCCGAAATGATCTGGCCCTGCTGATCGGGATCAACCCGTGGCGCGTACAATAGCGCAACCGTGCGTGGCCCCATGTCATCCGGATATTTCGCGGCCGTCCTGCTCGCCCTCGCGGCGTGCGGCGGCAAGACCCCCGCCGTCGCAGGTCCCGACAAGAAACCCGCGCCCAAGCCGGCGCCGGTGGTCGACAAGCCCGCACCCAAGGTCACCGGCCCCGTCGGCGAGAAGATCGCCACCCTCAAGGAAGCCGCCTCGCTGCTCGAGAAGGCCGCGGGCACCCTGGCCGAGGGCAACAAGTTCCTCGCCGAGCAGCAGTTCTCGTTCGCCGAGCAGCTCGTCGGCTTCGAAGCGCTCGCGCAGATCGCTCCGCTGTTTCGCGACGGCGCGCCGCCCCGGGTGACCACGCCCACCCAGAAGATCGACGTCAACGCACCCAAGCAGCCACGTGCGGTCGGCAACTCCGAGACCGACGACGAGGACGCGAAGGTCCCTCCGCCGCCGCAGGTCGGCAGCCTCTCGGGCACGCTGCAGATCGACGGCAAGGCCGCCAATGCGTTCGGGCTCGTCACACTCGAGCCCGCGGGTGGGAAGTTCAAGCCGCGCACGCCGAAGCGCGTCGTGATGGAGCAGCGCGGTCGCGAGTTCCTGCCGAACATCATGGCGATCTCCGTCGGCTCCACGATCACGTTCCCCAACTTCGACACCGTCTTCCACAATGTGTTCTCGACCAGCGCCACCGGCGCGTTCGACCTCGGCCTCTACAAGGCAGGCGAGGCGCGCGAGTACACCTTCCCGAAGGAAGGCATCATCCGGATCGGCTGCAACCTGCACTCGAACATGAGCGCGTACATCGCCGTGGTCTCGGCGCCGGCCTACGTCGTCACCGACATCAACGGCAACTTCAAGTTCAACCGCCTCGCGCCCGGCAAGTACAAGCTCAAGGGCTGGAGCATCAAGAGCAAGGCGCCGATCACGCAGGACATCACCGTCAAGCCCGGCGCGAACACGCTGAACATCGGCGTCGCGGGTGATGCGCCCGCGGGCCCGCCGCCCGACAAGTTCGGAGGCAAGCGTGGGTAGGGGCGCGCTCGTCGTCGGAGCATTGTTGATCGTCGGCGGCGGCGCCACGCTCGGCTATGCGTTGACGAAGGGTGTGCCCGACTCCGCGATGACGCCCGAGCAGACGGCTGCGATGGCGACGATGGTCGAGAGGCTTTCCGGCGAGATCCGCGAGGTCCACGTCGCCGCGAAGACGAAGGTCACGACGTTCGTCCAGTCTCGCAAGCAGCTCGGCAACGCGCTGCCGAGCCGCGACATGGAGACGCTCGCCGACCTCGTGTACGGAATGAAGGGCGGGGAGGGCAAGATCGATCTCGCGCCGGGCGAGATGCTCGAGGTCGGGTACGTCGATGGCGCGAAGTTCGAAGCGCTCGTGATCCAACCGAAGGAGGCGAAGTCCTCCGGCGTCGGCGGCAAGCCCGCGAGCTACGCGAAGCTGATGGGCGACCAGCTGATGGTCCTCGAGGTCGTCGAGGTCAAAGCCGATGGCGGCAACGTCACCGGCTACGCCACGTTTGGTGCACCGAAGTCGCTCAAGCCGGTGTTCGAATCCCTGGTCACCGCCGGGGTCACCGGCCGCTTCGAGCTCGGCGCGGAGACCCGCGAGATCGGTGGCGCGATCCCCACCGGTGCGAAGACCGTGACCATGGCACTCAGCGAGCCCGACGCCCGGCTCGTCGTCGCAGCGCCCGTCACCGCCGGCAAGCCGGTGCCGCTGATCGCCGTGGGTGCCGGGGGCGCCGGGCTCGGCCTGATCCTCGTGCTCGTGGGCATGATGACTCGCAAGAAGCCGGCGCCGTCGGGGAACGACATCCAGCAGTGGCCCACCCAGCCGTCGGGGCAGCAGAACCGCGCGACGCAGGTCACCGGCGCCGTCGCCGCCGCCGGGACGCCCACGCCGACCGGCATGACCGCGACCGCCGACAGCATGTCGATCAACCCGAGCAATATGGGGCCCGGCGTGATGATCGGTCGCTGGGAGGTCATCCGGCGCCTCGGCTCCGGCGGCATGGCCGACGTCTACCTCGCGGCCTCGAAGGGCGAGGCCGGGTTCGAGAAGCGCGTCGCGATCAAGGTCATGCACCCACACCTCGCGCGCAACGAACGCGCGGTCGAGCATTTCCTCGACGAGGCGCGGCTCGCGTCGCGGATCAATCATCCGAACATCGTCCAGATCCTCGATCTCGGAAAGATCGGCAACGACTACGTCATCGTCATGGAGTACGTCGAGGGCGTCGATCTCGAGCGCATGCTCGCCTCCGCGCGCGTCACCAGCCGCCTGATCCCGGTCGACGTCGCGCTGGGCATCCTGTGCCGGATCTGCGACGGCCTGCACGCGGCGCACACGGCCGTCGCCACCGACGGCACGCCGCTGGGGATCATCCATCGCGACGTCAAAGCCGCGAACGTCCTCGTCAGCAAGCAGGGCGGGGTGAAGGTCGTCGATTTCGGCATCGCCAAGGCGGCTTCGCAAGCACACCTCACCGTCGCCGGCGAGACCAAGGGCACGCCGTCGATGATGGCGCCCGAGCAGCGCGTCGGCGAGCGGGTGGATGTTCGCGCCGACGTGTACTCGGTTGCCGCGGTCGGCTACGAGATCATGACCGGGCACGGTGTGAACCTCGATCTCGCCGCACTCGCGCACCTCGGCGTCGAGAACTGGCCGCACCTGCCGCCGCCGACCACGCTGCGCTCGGATCTGCCGCCGGAGATCGATGGGCTGCTGCTCGGTGCGATGGCGTTCGAGCGTGAGAAGCGGCCCGCGAGCTGCGGTGCATACGAGGCCATGCTCGAGCAGATGATGAAGAAGTACGGGTTCGCGGCGACCGACAAGGACATCGCGCGCTGGGTGGATGGAGAGCTGCGGCAGTTGGTCCCGGCGATGGAGGGTGCTGCGTCGATGTTGAACGAGCGTCCGTTGACGTCCGGGTAGCCGGCTACGCCTTCAGCAGGCGCGTGGTGCCCGACGGGCCGTTGCTGACGGGCTTGTGGAGCACGATCCGTTGGCCGGCCTCGCGCCCCGCGCGGTGGGCGCCACTCTGCTGCTGGCGCGTGCGCCGCGTGGTGATGTGCGGATGGCGGCGGCGATACAACCGATCGAGCTCGGCATCGCCGACCCAGACGAGCCCTTCTTCGCCGCGCGCGAGGTCCGTGCGCTCCTTCGTCAGCTTGTCGCGGAAGCCGGCGACGACGCCGCACTGATAGGCGAGCCGATCACGGCCACTCATCACGCGTGCATCGTTGCGGTTCGCTTCCCACAGGCGCTCGACGGTGGCGAGCAGGAACGCGTGGACGTGCACCGCCATCTCGAGGTTCGCCGGCGTGCCGAGCAGCTCGTAGACCCAGCCGCGCTTGGCCTCGTGCACGAGGTAGACCGGGACGCGGATCGCCTTGACGAAGAACAGCTGGTCGAGGAGCACGATGATGTCCGACTCGACGCGGGTGCCACGGCGGCTCGGGTCGCCGACGTGCGCGACCTCGTAGCCCGCGGCTTCGCGCGTGGCCGTGACCTCGAGGTTGTGGCGCAGCATCAGCTCGTGCGCCTTCTTCATCGCGAGCTCGGCCTCGTGCTGGTTCGCGCTGCCGGCGAGGGCTAGGAGCTTGCGGATCCGATCGAGCGCGTGGGACGGCACACCCGGCGCGGCGATCGGCGTGCCGGCGGCGCGCGCGTCGATGCCACGGTCCGCGCAGACCTTGCGGAACGTCTCGCCGTGGGCGGTCTCGTCGCGGACGCCCAGGACTTCGTCGACGTACTGGTGCGCCATCTCGTGCTCGAGCACCGAGGTGATCTCTTGCCACGGTCGCGCGGCGACGAAGGCGCGTGACAGCTGGATCGTGCGCGTGGCTGGGATCCAGCAGCCGAGCTTGCCGGTGATCTCGGCGAGCACGAGGATCGGGCGTTTCAGCGTGCGCTTGAACTGTGCGGCGGCTTGCCAGTCGTAGTGGGACGCGAGCTCGCGGAGGAGCGCGCGTTCGAGCTCGACTGACAGCGCCGACATCGCTCCGAACCTACTCGATCATTCTGACAGTGGAGATCGGAACACGACGCCGACGCGGACGCGGAAGGCAGAGACAGACGCGGAAGGCGGACTCGGACTCGGACTCGGACTCGGACTCGGACTCGGACTCGGACTCGGACTCGGACTCGGACTCGGACTCGGACTCGGACTCGGACTCGGACTCGGACTCGGACTCGGACTGGCAGATCTCCACAGATCGATTG
>JANNBP010000266.1:0-10839 GCA_031385555.1 Deltaproteobacteria bacterium
CCCGGCCGTGCCGGACGGCGAGCTCGCGTGGGTGCCTGACGTGGTGCTCGAGCGCGTGCAGACCGAAGGCGTGACCATCGTCGGTACGGCGCGGCCCGGCACCGAGATCACCGCGTCGGTGATCCATCGCTTCGTCGCAGCGTCGGGGCCTGCGGCGACGATGTGGCCGACCCCTGCCGTCCGCACCACCGTCGACGGGGAGTTCAAGCTGGCGGGCTTCTCGCCCGGCGACTACCGCTTCACGATCACGCACGACGGGACGCGCGAGGAGCGCGACCTCTCGTTGCCGAACGGCGGATCGGTCGCGCTCTCGACCTCCAGCACCAAGGCGGAGGACGTCGGCGACGGCTACGTGGTCGTGTCAGCGATGCCGAAGTCGCTGATCATGGTCGACGGCGTGGAGACCGGCCTCTCCACCCCCACGAAGCTCAAGCTCGCCGCGGGCAAGCACAAGATCACGTTCATCTACGGCACGACGAGGAGCAGCTTCCCGGTCCGCGTGGTGGCCAACGAAACGGTGACCTTCCACAAGAAACTCGAGTGATCAGTCGGCACTGACCTTGCTGCACGACGGGTCTTCCTCGAAGCCCGTCTCGATCGTCATCGGTCCCGTGCCGCCATGAAGCGCGCGCTGGGCCCCACTCAGCGCGCGTGCCGCCGCGATCTCGGCGAGCACATCGGCCCCCTCGGTGCGCGTGCGCGCGAAGGTCGTGTAGTCCACCGAGTGCAACCCGAAGTGCGGGCCATAGCCTTCGGCCCACTCGAAGTTGTCGGTCAGGCTCCAGTGATAGTAGCCGCGGACGTCGGCGCCGGCCGTGCGCGCCCGCTCGATCGACTCGAGGTTGCGCACGATGTTCTCCGCGCGCCGCTTGCCGACATCGGTGGCGATGCCTGCCTCGGTGATCACCAGCGGCAGGTTCGGATAGCGCTCCGCGTACTGCAGCACCACATCGCCGATGCCGTCGGGGTACCCCTCGTACCCCATCCGCGGCACGCAGTACGTGGGCTCGTCGGCGAGGAGACACGCGCCGAGATCGAAGCCGGCGAAGCACGGCGTGGCATCGATCAGCGGGATCAACGCCGACTTCCCGGTGACGCCGGCGCGGAAGTAGTACTGCAGGCCGAGCCAATCGAGCGTGCCGATCCACTCGGGGTGATCCTCGTCGGGCGTGCCGTCGAGATCGGGATCGAACGTACCGTTGACCAGCGAGTCGACGAACACGTCGTGGAACGCGTAGACGATGCGATCGCGTGCGGCGACGTCCTCGGGGTCTTCCGAGAGCTGGTTGCCGCGCGTCGGCTGCCAATCCGCGACGGACATCGACAACCCCACCGCGGCGGCGATGCCATCGCCGTCGGCATCGACCGTATCCGCGGCCTTGATCGCCTTGCTCATCGCGGCGTGCGCGGCGACGTAGTCCTTCACGACCGGGACGAACTTGGTGTCGAGATCGGGGAACGCCGTCTTGCCGGGTGGGAAGAAGCCGATGCCATAGCCGGCGAACAGGTAGTTGATCGGCTCGTTGAGCGTGCCCCACTCGTCGACCAGATCGCCGAATCGCGCTGCGATCAGCCCCGCATGGGCGGCCATCTCCTCGACCACCTGCGTGCCGCCGGCCGAGCCGAGCCCGCACAGGTTGACATCGGTCGGGCCGTTGGTGCAGCCCGGGTCACGCGGGTCGGCGATCCACACCGGGTTCGAGAAGTGATGCAGCGTGATCATCGGACGAATGCCCGCGGAGCGCATCGCCTCGAGTTGTGCCCGGTAGTGCGCGATCGCGGCCTCGTCGATCTGATCGCGCACCGGCTCGATGCGTGCCCACTCGATCGAGAACCGATAGGAGTCGAGGTGGAGGTCGCTGACCAGGCCGAGATCCTCGTCGACCTTCGAGAACCCCATCGCGGCGTCGCCGACGAACACACCCTTACCGAGCCCGCCTTGCGCTTCGGGGAGCGTCCACACGTACCAGTCGGTGGCCGTGTTCATGTCCTCGATCTGGGTGGCTGCGCTCGCCGCGCCGAACCGCCAGCTACCGCGACCGGCGTCGCCGACCAGCGGACCGATAGCCCGGTAGGAGATGTCGGGTGGTGGGTCGTCGCCGCCGCACCCGAGGAGCACGACGAGGAACATGGCGCGCTTCACGCGGGCATCGTGCCGGATTTTCAGCAGCTTGACACTCGAGATCACCTTCCTATACTCCGCCGTTCGCATGGTCCCGAAGTCTCCGTACGTCGTCCTCGTCAACGACCTCCCGACAACCCGTCGCTTTCAGGTCACGCCCGAGCGCGTCAGCGAGTGGCTCAAGGGCCATCCCATGCGGGAGGCCCTCGGTACGCCCGAGGTCGACCCCGATGCGGGTCACGGGACCACCGACCTCGACCTCTACTACGAGGGTAACCACGTGTTCGCGTCGGGTGACTTCAAGGGCGAGGTCACCGTTGCGTGCAGCCGTTGCGTCGGCCCGGCGAAGCTGCCGATCGAGGAGAAGCTCCACGTCACCTTCCTGCCGGCCAACGAGATGCCGTCCGACGACAAGGACGACGCGGATGAAGATGGCGCCGAGGTCACGAGCGATGACCTCGACCTGTTCGCGTACGATGGGGAGAAGGTGGACCTCGAACCGCTGTTCCGCGAGCAGTTCGTCCTGGCCGTTCCGTTCGCTCCGCTGTGTCGAGAAGATTGCAAAGGGCTATGCCCGCACTGCGGGATCGACCGGAATACAGGTACCTGCACGTGTGAGGAGCCGATCGACCCTCGCCTCGTTGGTCTCAAGGGCTTGAAAATACCTTCCTGATGGGGCACAAAGCGCGTCCCCCCGGAGAAGCACTGTCATGGCACTGCAAAAGAAGCGGCGCGGCCCCGCACGTACGGCCCAGCAACGATCGGCATGGATGCGCAAGTCGGGTTTGAACCGCCCCGCGGTCCAGGCTTGCCCGAACTGCCAGGCCCCCAAGGTCCCCCACCGCGTCTGCATGTCGTGTGGCCAATACAACGGCCAGACGATCATCGTGAAGCAAGCCGCCGAAGAGTAAGCGGCTAGAAGCATCGAGGCCGCATGAAGGTGGTCGTCGATGCGATGGGTTCTGATCGCGCTCCGCATCCCGAGATCGAGGGTGCGCTGCGTGCGGCGCGCGAGCTTGATCTCGAGATCGAGCTCGTCGGCGCGAACCTCGACGTTCGCGATCCACGCGTCACCGTCATCCATGCCTCCGAGGTCGTCACCATGCACGACCACCCGGCGCAGGCCTATCGCGCGAAGCCGGACTCGTCGATGCGTGTCGCGGTCGAGCGTGTCGCCGCCGGCCTGGCCGACGCGGTGGTCTCCGCCGGCAACAGCGGCGCGATGCTCGCGTGTGCCGTGTTCGGGCTCAAGCGGCTGCCCCACGTCGAGCGGCCTGCCATCGTCACCGTGCTGCCCACGCCGACGGGGCCCCTCGTCCTGTGCGACTCGGGCGCGAACACCGAGCCCAAGGCCTCGCAGCTCGCGCAGTTCGCCATCCTCGGCTCCGCCTACGATCGCGTGGTGCACGGCCGCGAGCACCCGCGCGTCGGACTGCTGTCGAATGGCTCCGAGCCCGGCAAGGGCACACCGCTGACGCGCGAAGCGCACGAGCTGCTGACCAAGGCCCCGATCAACTATGTCGGCTACATCGAGGGGAGCGACATCTTCCGTGGGGTCGTCGACGTGATCGCGACCGACGGCTTCACCGGCAACATCGTGCTCAAGACCTGCGAGGGCATCGCCGAGGGCATGTTCGGCCTGGTCCGCCAGGAGCTCGAGCGCACGCCCCTCGCACGGCTCGGCTCGGCGCTCGTGGCCCCCGCGCTGCGTGGCCTCGCGAAGCGCATCGACTACACCGAGATCGGAGGTGCGCTGCTCGCCGGTGTCACGAAGCCCGTCGTGATCGCGCACGGCCGCTCCGACGCCAACGCGATCTTCTCGGCGATCCAGGCGGCGTCCCGGTTCGCGGCACTCCCGACGGCGCTCACCGCGGCGCTGCGCTAACTCCTCGAAACTAGACCTCGAAAATTTCTCGCAACCGCGAGCGCCCGCCGCGATAGGCGCGCTCGTGATCGACGCCCACTGCCAATCGCTCGGCCAGCACTTCTCGCCCGAGTCGGGTCCGACGCTCGTCCTCCGGCGCAAGCCGCTGGGCACCATGCCGCCCGCCGTGGTCGCGCAGGAAGTCTTCGAAGCGCGGCTGCTCGCGATCCTCGACTCGCCGATCACCTCGATCGAGACGCCGACGCAGGGCTTCGATCGCAAGGAGCGCGCGCTCGGTAACGCGATCGCCGAGCTCGCCACCGAACAAGCGCGTGCGCTGGTGCGCCGCTTCGAGATCAGCTTCGCGACCGATCTGATGGCGCGAAAGTTTCGCGCGATGAGTGAAGAGCGTCAGGAGCGCCTGTTCGCGTTCCTCCTGCACTGCGCGAACGCGCGTGTGTGGTCCGCCGACGAGACGAGCTCGTAGCCCTGGCTCAAATCAGTCCGCACCTCCACCCAACCCAGATGACCGCGCGTCGGTAACAACCACGGAGAAGAAGCGATATGGCTGGACCCAGTCTCGAGCATGAAAAAGCGCCCGCAAGTGATCCTCAGACAGAAATCCGAGTGAATAAGGCGGATCTGGGGACGCCACGAACAGACGCGAAAGCGGTCCTCTCGCGCCGTGCAGGATCGGCAGCGACAAGGCTCGCAGCGCTGTCGCCCGAGCTCAACTTCGGGCTACAGCGGGCAGGCACAGCGGCCACCAAGGACGTCCCGCTGATTCTAGCGGACGAATTTGTGGGTGCAGGAGTCGCGAGTCCCAAGATTACCGGAGTCGGGATGACCGGGACGAGTTTCACGGCTGCGCCGGCCAACCTGACCTTCAATGCTCACACTCGTCTCCAGACGCTTCCGGTGCACTTCGACCCAACAACGAATGGCAGCCACCGGGCCGGCCTCGACTTGAGCGTGATGTGGACTGACGGTCGCGAGACCAAACTGAATACATCGCTTGTGGGCGAAGGCCAGGGCGCACACTCGGCTAACACGGCGCAGTGGGAGCCCACGATCGCAAATCTCGATCGAGCCTACGAGGACGTCACCTCGAACCGCCAGGGCCTCTTCGAGAAGCGGGCGATCGGTGTGCGTGAGGCGCTAGGCAACATGGGGGTCGCGGATTCACCGAAAATGTCAGAAATCATCGTGTCCGCTTTGTCAACGGCGGCCCTCGGGCTTGCGAGCGGATACATCACTGGCGCGGTAGTGGCTCGACTGGCGAAGCGTGTCGATGGAATCGTCGCGGAGGCCACGCAAGCTGGAATCAAGGGCATCGAGGCTCTGTCGGAGGGTGCGAAGAACGGTTTTCAGACTGCGCTCGACGATGGAGGCAAAGAGGCGGCGGTGGCCGTGAAAGGTTACGTGCAGGACAAACTCGCTGGAGGGGGTAAGTCCAGGGTCGCGTTCTTCGCAAGTCAGGAGGAAGCCCTCGTCGACGTCAAAACGGGGGATTCGAAACGAGGCTCCGCGCTGAAAGCCTCGGCCAAGAATGGCATCGAGCAGGGACCAGAGGAGTCGCGCCCCGGACTGCTTCGTCATCAAATTGCGCTCGCAAATGCGATGGCGGAGTCACTCCAAAGTGAGCTGGCCGAAGCGCGCGGGATCCAATACCGCGCGAGCTTGACGCGTTGGATGGTCGCGCTGGCGAAAGACGAGTTCGTGGAATCTTCTCGTCCTGACCAGCCAGGAACCGATCTCGACGATGCAGTCGACGTCAGTCCGACGGATCACCTCATGAAACCAAAGCAGGGTGTCATCAGTGTTTCGTTCCACGCCAAGCGACAACGACCGCTTGGTGGAACCACCAAGATCACGGGGATGACGGAAGCTGCGTTCGGCCCACTCAAATCGGATTCTCGGCTTCGTGTACGAGATCTTAGAATGCCGATCGTGGCAAGCGGCTATCTCGCTGCCGGCGCCGACGTGTTTATCTCGAACAACGAGATTGCGTTCGGAAAGAATGAGGATGGAACGGTCTTCTGGAAAGGCCACGACGACGCGCTCGACGTCCTTCAGGATCTGACGAACGCTCCCACCATCGAAGAGGCAGTCCGCGTGGTGATTCGTGAGGACATCGAGCCGCGCAGGCTCGAGCACGTCGAGACCGAATCATGAGGTCACTCGCAATCGTCTATATAGTCGCCGCGGCGTGCTACGAACCTCAGGCCCAGGAGCGGGAGGAGCGGGAGCAGTGGTTGTCGCCCACCGCTCGAGTCGCGAATGCCCTTGTCGATTTCGGATTCCAACTCATGGCAAGGGCACGACTCGCCAGACTCGATGCGGCCCGGGAGGCGGCGTTCGCGTACGATGAGTACTACAACTCGCCCGAATACATCGAGCTGACGATCGAGCCGTTGCGGATTCTGGTCGCGCGCGATGCCGCCACCGATGGGGAACGGCTGCGACTGGCGCGTCTGCTGACTGCTCGCCAATGGTCACCCAGCACCACGACCACTGCGTACTACCGCGGGCTCTCCGAGATTTATGAAGGACTCGCGCTTCACTCGGACTGCGCGAGCCTCGATACGCTGGTCAACTGGACTCGAGACCGTCCGGATCAGGACTACGCGCTCGAGTACGCACATTCTGGATGTTCGGATGTGAGATATCACCAAATGTGGGCTCAGTTGCGGGTGGTGAGGGAGTCGGGGTCGCGTTGAGTGCCTGCACTTGAACGCAACATGCCAACGAAGTCGAAGCACGCTCCGCGTCTGCCTTTCATAGCAACCGAGCGCACCTGCGGTCGACGAGCGCCACATGCATGACGACCTGCTCCATCTGCAAGATTACGTCGATCTGGTCGCGTCCTCCTTGGAGCTCCGAGTGCGTGCGAGCCAGGAGGAGAGTGAGAGCGCCATCGCGCGGAATGCCCGCACCGTGGAGCTCCTGCGAGCTCGAATCGATGCGCGCCGACTCGAGCATCCAGAGCTGAAATCGTCCTTGTTCTGCCAACGGCTTGGGCTGACCGAGACGGAGTTGTTGGTCGTATGGTCACTTGCAGCTCTGACGCTGAGCTCGGACGCGCGTGCCTTGTTCTCGCAGCTCACGGGTGACAACACCGATCCGACGATCCGCGGGCTCAAGCAGCTCGTCTATGGCGAGCTCGTCGACCCGCGTGCTTTCGCAGAGCTCTCCGAGGCGGGCCAGTTACGAAGGCTCGGCATCGTCGAACTCGCGGAACCTTCGGCTCATGACAGTGGCCAGGTGCGGCTGTCGCAACGTGTGCTCGCGCTACTGCACGGCATTGACGAGCTCGCCGCAGCGTTAGGCGAGTGCACGTTGCACACCGGCACTATGCCGAACGAGCTTGCGGCCGATAGCGAGGTCGAGGCGCGGCTGAGGATCGCAATGCGCGAGCGATGCGTGGTGACGGCGTGTGGTCTAGCAGGCCTTGGCCGTGCCTCCGTCTTGACCAAAGTTGCAGTAGCGAACGATCTCGACGTCCTCCATGTCGACTCGACTCGCCTCCCCAAGGATGCTCCATCGCTGGTTCGTCAGCTCAGACGGATCGCCCTAGAGTGTCGACTCCAGAACGCCGTGCTGCTAATCGCAGATCTCGATACAATCGCGAAGGAGCATCTCGCACTCGTCGGCGCAGAATTGATCGCTCACACCGATGGTCCGGTGCTTGCGACCTGTGGACTCGAGCGCCCTTCGATCCGCTGGGATAGGCCGGCGGTATTCATCGAGATGCCTCGACCGAGCACGCAGCAGCTCGCGGAACTGTGGCGGCGCGAGCTGGGGCATGGGACCGCGGAGCGAGCCGATACACTGGCCACTCGATATCCACTGGCCCCTGCGTTGATCCATCACGCTGCGAAGGCGGCGAAGGCTCGCGCGGCGGGCAACGACCTCTCCGACGACGACATCACCGCCGGCATTCGTGCGGTGCTCGACGATCGCCTCGGGCAGTTCGCACGCCGCGTGACCGTGACGCAGACCTGGGAAGACATCGTGCTGCCGTTCGACCAGCTCGAGGCCATCTCCGAGCTGATCTCTCGCGTGCGCGGTCGCCGCAAGGTGATCGAGGACTGGGGCTTCGGCGCGAAGGTCGGCAAGGGCCTCGGGGTGAGCGCGCTGTTCTCGGGACCGCCGGGCACCGGCAAGACGATGCTGACTGCGTTGATCGCGCAGGACCTCGGGCTCGAGCTCTACCAGGTGGATCTCGGCAAGGTCGTGTCGAAGTGGATCGGCGAGACCGAGAAGAACCTCGGCGCGCTGTTCGATGCCGCCGAGGCGGGACACGCGATCCTGTTGTTCGACGAAGCCGATGCGTTGTTCGGCAAGCGCACCGACGTCAAGTCGAGCAACGACCGCCACGCGAACCTCGAGACCAACTATCTGTTGCAGCGCCTCGAGAGCTACACCGGGGTGTGCTTGCTGACGACCAACCACGATAGCCACATCGATCCTGCGTTCCAGCGGCGGCTCTCGCTGCATCTGAGGATCGAGCTTCCCGAGATCAACGAGCGCGCGGAGTTGTGGCGCGCGATGCTGCCGCCCGCTGCACCCGTCGCCGAAGACCTCGACTTCGAGAGCCTCGCCCGGCGCTACGCGATGAGCGGCGGCTACATTCGCAATGCCGTGTTGCGTGCGGCGTTCGTCGCGGCGGATCGCGGCAAGCCGATCACGCACGACGCCCTCGAGCGTGCCGCACGTCGCGAGTACGAGGGCATGGGCAAGATCGTGTTCGCGGCGTGACCCAGCGATGTGCTGCGGTACCCACTGCGGGCGGACCAGAATGATGTAACGATCCCGTCGCATGGCGCGGGTGAAGAAGCAGGCAACGAAGAAGACCGCGCCGAACAAGCAGGCAGCCGCGAAGGCGAAGCCGAAACCCACGAGTGCGGCGTGGCCTCGCGATCTCGCTCTCGAACAGGCGATCCTCGACGCGCCTCTCGATCCGGTGCCGCGCGTGGTCTACGCGGATTGGTTGCAGGCAGCGGGCGATCGCCGCGGCGAGTGGATGGCACTCCACTCGGCGATCGAGGCCGAGCCGACGAACGTGCGGTTGCGATCCGCGGCCGTCGACTTCCTCGGTTCTCATCTGGATCTCCTGCTCGGGCCAGGCAAGTCGCTGCTGGCCGGCGGCTGGATCGGATGGCGCGCCGGGTTCATCGACGAGTTGCGCGTGCAGCCCTCGCACAAGCGCGGCACGCTCGAGGCCTTCACGTCGTTGCTCGCACACCCGAGTTGTCGGTTCCTGCGTTGCGTCGGGCTCGGCGAGCTCGGCCAGGAAGCGATCGATGCGCTGGTGGCCGCGGCACCACCGCTGCTCGACACCGTGATCGCGGTCGACATCGGCACGCGCGGCCACAAGATCGAGGTCGACGAGCTCGTCGCCCTGCCGACGATCCGTCGGCTCGGGCTGAACTCGACCAACGAGATCACGGTGGAGGCACCGCACCTCGTCGAGCTCGCGTGTTTGCTCGGCGGTTGGAGTGGGGCGTGGCTGACGAAGGGCCACGCGCCGAACCTCGAACGCCTGACGATCGACTGCCAGGGTGGCCTCGGTCCGGTGGTTCCGATCCTCGCCGCACTTCCGCGACTTCGCCAGGTCCGCTTACTTCACGTCGATGCAGCCAATCTGCCGGCCGTGTTCCCGACGCGCCTCGAGCTCGTCGATCTGTCGTACGGGCGTGTCACCGACGTCGATGTCGAGCGCTTCCTCGGGTGGAAGGGACTGACGCTGGTCCTCTATCGCACCGCGGTCACCAACGCCGCGATCGCGCGGCTCACCGCGAGCGGTGTCACGGTCAGCGCGTCGCCCGGCGCGTCCAACCTCGATCGCGATCAAGATGCGGATAGCTGGCTGCATCACCGGCTCGCCGTCGACGGTCGCGACGGGCTGCGGTTGATCCCGGGCATCGGCCACATGCTGTTCAATATCGGGACGCACCACAGCATGTCTGGCGACCCGAAGGACGCGACGCCCCTGCTCGATGCCGCGCTGACGTTCCCCAACGAACATCTCAAGACGTGGGCATGGGCGAACGCGGCGATCGCGCACGAGCGGTTGCTCGCGTTCGACGACGCCGAGCTGATCGCGCGCGAAGGGTTGCTGCGTACCCCGAAGGAGCCGAACCTCTACGCGATCGTCGTCGATGCGCTGCGACGCACCGGCCGGCTCGCCGAGGCGATCGCGATGCTGCCGCGTGCGCTGTCGAGCATCAAGGCAACGCCGGGGCCGGGCGCCCACTCGGGCGGTCGCGCCGCGTGCCTCGCCGACGTCATGTTCGTGCTCGCGCAAGCCGGGCGCCACGACGAGGTGCTCGAGCTCGCCGGCGAGTACGACAAGCTGGTCGAGCAACGTGTCGACATGTACGCGATCGCGGCGATGTCGCTGGTCGCACGGGGCGACGTCCCCGAGGCACGCAAGGCGCTCGCGAAGGCTGCCGAGAGCAAGTTGGGCGGGGTGCTCGCGCACGCGAAGGCCGTCGTCGCGCTCGCCGCGAAGAAGCCGGATCTGAAGCGCGCGGTGAACTTCCTCGAGAAGGCAAAGGCCGCGGCGTATCCCGAGTGGCACTGGATCGCGAAGGACAAGAACCTGGCGAAGCTCGCCGGCCATGGCGCGTTCGTCGCGCTCGTGTCAGCGTGACGCATGCGCGCGGCGTTGGTGCTCGTGATCCTCAGTTCGACAGCGCTGGCTGATCGCGAGGACGCGCACGTGTTCGGCCCGGGCCGCGAGCGGACGCTCGATGCGCTGGTCCAGCGAGGGCTGCTCGATCGGACGCTCCGCGCCAACTTCCCGACCCGCGAGGTCGCCGCACGCGAGATCGCGAAGCTT
This sequence comes from Deltaproteobacteria bacterium, assembly GCA_031385555.1. Lineage (GTDB taxonomy): Bacteria > Myxococcota_A > Polyangia > Haliangiales > Haliangiaceae > JABFXX01. The sequence goes on from JANNBP010000266.1 coordinate 10,834, forward strand.
CAGGTG
>JANNBP010000289.1:0-2175 GCA_031385555.1 Deltaproteobacteria bacterium
TCCGATGCACCCGCAGATCGAGGTCGAATTTGGGAAGATCCGTCACTCGATGCGCTGGCTGGCCACGCGATCTTTGACGACAACTCGCCGCATGGGATCGATCGTGGCTCGCTGCGGCAAGACCGCGCGGCGCTTCGAGAATCGTGGTATCTCCATCCCGTCGTGACTCAGGTCATTTTCATTCTCCTACTCGCGGCGTCGCTCGCCTTCTTCGCGCGCACCACCTGGTTGTTCGGTCGTGCGGTGTTCGCCGGCGCACCCGAGCCAAGACCACGCCTCGACGACCTCCCAGGTCGACTGATGGACGTCGGCATCTACTTCTTCGGGCAGAAGAAGGTGGCCGAGGAAGGGCCGCAGCACCGCACCTCGAAGCACCACCTGTTCATCTTCTGGGGGTTCTTGATCATCACGGTCGCGACGGTCGACATCATCGTGTCGGGCGTGGTGCCGGGCGTCTCGCTGCGGTTGTTACCGGACCTGCTGTTTCAACCGATCTATCTCGCGATCGACCTGATGAACTTCGTCGTGCTGCTGATGATCGTGTGGGCCGTCATCCGCCGCACGATCGTCAAGCCGAACCTGATCCCGTGGAACCTCGACGCCGGCCTGATTCTCGGTGGCATCGGCTCGCTGATGGTGACGCACTTCCTCTATCACGGGTACGAGGTTGCCGGGCACATCGCGGCGGGTGAGGCATCGCCCTGGTACATGCCCATCTCGGGCTTCATCGCGAAGTCGTTCGGGCCGCTCAACGCGGACGCGATCGCGCGCGGCGCGGAGTTCGGGTACTGGCTGCACGTCCTGATCATCCTGACGTTCCTCAACTACCTGCCCTACTCCAAGCACATCCACTTGCTCGGCGCGTTGCCGAACATCTTCGCGCGCAACAAGAGCGAGCGACGGCTGGATCTGCCGAAGCTGAACCTCGAGGACGAGAACCAGTGGGGCGTCTCGAAGTTCGAGCAGTTCTCGTGGAAGAGCTTGATGGATACCTACGCGTGCACCGAGTGCGCGCGCTGCACGAACTACTGCCCGGCCTATAACACCGGCAAGAACCTGTCGCCGATGCAGCTCGTGCACGACATCCGGTACGAGATGCTCGATCGCACGCAGTACGGCGACAAGATCAAGAAACTTCAGGGCGAGATCGTGCAGTTCGAGGAGTACTCGAAGTCGCACGGCTTCGATGACGCGCATCCCCATCCCGATCTCGTGTTCGCGCGCGAGCAACTCGCCACCACGACGGCCGAGCGCGACGCGATGCCGAAGATGACTGGCGGGCGCATCCAGGAAGACACGCTGTGGTCGTGCACCACGTGTGGCGCATGCCAGGAAGTCTGCCCGGTGTTCATCGAGCACCCGCTCAAGATCATCCAGATGCGCCAGAACCTGGTGCTCGAGCAGGAGAAGACCCCGAGCGAGCTCCAGCGCACGTTCCGCAATATCGAGCGCCAGGGCAATCCGTGGGGCATCGACAAGGGCAAGCGGATGGAGTGGGCGGAAGGCCTGCCGGTGCCGACCCTCGAGGACAACCCGGATCCCGAGTACATCCTGTGGGTCGGTTGCGCGGGCGCGTTCGACAGCCGGATCATCAAGCAGACGCGCGCGATGACGAAGGTGCTCGATGCGGCTGGCGTCGACTACGCCGTTCTCGGCCACCAGGAAGAGTGCACGGGTGACCCATCACGGCGCGCCGGCAACGAGATGCAGTTTCAGGAGCAGGCGACGAAGAACGTCGAGATGATGAAGGGTGCGGGCGTCAAGAAGGTCGTGACCTCCTGCCCGCACTGCCTGCACACGCTCAAACACGACTATCCGCAGTTCGGCGGCGAGTTCGAGGTCGTCCACCACACGCAGCTAATCGATCACCTGTTCAAGGAGGGCAAGCTCAAGAGCGAGACCACTCCGGCGACCAAGGTCACGTATCACGACAGCTGTTACCTCGGCCGGTGGAACCGCGAGTTCGATGCGCCGCGCTCGGTGATCGAGGCGACTGGCGTGCCCAACGTGGTCGAGATGAAGCGCAACAAGCAACACGGCTTCTGCTGTGGCGCTGGCGGTGGCCGGATGTTCATGGAAGAGCACGGCGAGCGCGTGAACGTGAACCGCACCGACGAAGTGATCGAGACCGGCGCGACCACCGCGGTCGTCGCCTGTCCGTTCTGCAACATCATG
>JANNBP010000312.1:0-15804 GCA_031385555.1 Deltaproteobacteria bacterium
ACCAGCGCTGCTCGTCGACGAACCCGCGCTCGTCGCACCGCCGGCTGCGCCCGCAGCACCACCGGCTGCGGCCCCGCCAGCTGCACCACTCGTCGCACCACCGACTGCACCCGCCGCACCACCGGCTGCGTCCGCCGCACCACCGGCTGCGCCGCTCGACGAACCTGCGCTCGTCGTCGCACCGCCGGCTGCGCCGCCACCAGCTGCACTACCGGCTGCGCCCGCCGCACCACCGGCTGCGCCCGCCGCACCACCGGCTGCGCCGCTATCAGCGACTCCGCCGGCGCTGCTCGTCGAGGAACCCGCGCTCGTCGCACCGGCTGCGCCCGCAGCACCACCGGCTGTGCCACCAGCGCTGCTCGTCGACGAACCCGCGCTCGTCGCACCGCCGGCTGCGCCCGCAGCACCACCGGCTGCGCCCGCCGCACCACCGGCTGCGCCACCAGTTGCGCCGCCCGAAGATCCTGCTGCACCGCCTGCTGCGCCTGCTGCGCCTGCTGCACCAGCACCTGCGCCTGCTGCGCCTGATGCACCAGCACCTGCTACGCCGGGTGCTGCGCCTGTACCCGGCGTCTGACCGCTGGTGCTACCAGGCGGCTTCGCACTCGTTCCGCCGCTCGAGGTCGGGGGCTTCGTGCTCGTCGAGGAGGAGGATGAAGATGACGAGGAAGTGCTCGACGACGAGCTGCTGCTCGATGAACTGCTGCTCGACGAACTGCTCGAAGGAGAAGACGAGCTACTCGACGGCGAGGAGGACGAGCTACTCGACGGCGACGACGAGCTGCTCGAGGACGAAGAGGACGAGCTACTCGACGACGAGCCACCACCGCCACCGCCACCGCCCTTGCCGGTGACCTGATCCTTCGCCTTCTCGGAGGCGGCGCCACCGAGCGAGCCAGCACCCGATCCGGAGACCTGACATGCGGCGCTGTTGTTGACGTTGATCGTGACCTGCGAGCCGGAGACGACGATCGACGAACCCGCCTTGGTGTCGAACGCCGACTTGGCGTGGGTCAGCAGATCCTTGCCCTTGGTCGTCAGCTTCTCCGTCGTGCCCATCTTGAAGGCGTTGCAGTGAATGATGACGTTCTGCTTCGCCTTGATCTCGATGTCCTTCGAGGACTCGATCTTGATGACCTTGTTGACCGAGTCGATGACGATCTTGTTCTTCCCCGACTTGTCGACGAGGACCATCTTCTCGGCGCCGTCCTTGTCGTCGAACACCAGGCGGTGACCGGTGCGGGACTTGATCAGCTTGACGTTGTTCTTACCCGACTCGTTGTTCTCGACGGGCTCCTGCTTCTTGCTCCACACCGAACCGACGATGATCGGGCGATCGATGTAGCCGTGCTCGAACACCACCATCACCTGGTCGTCGTTTTCGGGCAGGAAGTACGTGCCGCGCTCCTTGCCGCCCATCGGGACGGCGATGCGCGCCCAGAACGTCTGCTCGGCCTCGGCGAGCCACGGGTACTTCACCTTGATGCGAAAGCCCGGGTTGTCCTTGCCGTCTTCTTTGCCGTCGGTGACGATCGCTAGATGGATGCCACGCAGCTTTCCGGCGCGTTGCGCCTGCGGCATCACACGGTCTAGCGGAAAGAAACTCACGCGATCTTGATCTGGGGTGCGTCGTAGTTGCTGGGGCTCGACGAGGTCAGCTTCGCCGACGACGAGCCTTCCATGGTCATGTCCTGACCGGCCTTGATGTCGATCGTCGTCTTCGCGCTGATCTTGATGTTCTGCTCGGCCTCGATCTTGAGCTTGCCATCCTTGCAGGTCAGCTCGAGCTTGCCCTCCATCGTCGAGATGGAGACGCCGAGCGTGCCGGACATCGGTGGCTTGTAGACAGCGCAGACGTTCGGGCCGGCGCCGTCCTTGTCGAACTCGCCGACGCCGATCATGTTCTTCGTCGTCTTGTCGGCGAGCACGACCTTCTTCTTCGACGAATCGTCGAGGATCATCCGATGACCGGAGCGGCTGCGATAGCCGCGAAAGTTGTTCTTGCCGTCCTCGTTGGGCTCGGGAGAGAAGTCGGGCTTGCTCCACACGCCACCCATGACGATCGGCTGGGTGAGGTCCCCGGCAACGAACATCACAGCGACGACGTCATCGACATCGGGCAGCGTGTACCAGCCGAACTTCTTACCTTCCATTGGCGTCAGCAGCTGCGCCCAGAACGTCTGATCTTCTTCGCCACCGTCGAGCCACGGCAAACGGACCTTGATGCGCTCGAGCTTCTCGGGGTCCTTGTTCTGCGTGACGATGGCGTAATGCAACCCGTACTGGGTGTTGTCCATCGACTCGCGTTTAGGGCCACCGGTACGCATCGTTCGCCTAGCCTCCCTGCGCGTCGCGGGCGAGCTTGAGGATCGTCACGAAGCCGCCTTCCTTGCCCTTCGGCAGGGTGTGGCGGTGCGTGATGCCCATGATGTAGTACTTGCCGTTGAACGGGTCCTGACCGCGTGCGTTCGCGGTGATCTTGACCGTCGTGCCGAGCTCGACGTCAGCGTTACCGGCGCACTCGGCCTCACCGGTGATGAACTGCATGTTGAGATCGCGCAGGCGAGCCTTGGCGAGCGCCTCGGCCTCCTCCTTCGAGTGGATCGGGTGATCGACCGTGAAGGTCTCCTCGTTGCCGCCGATCGACGTCGAGGCGGAGACCGCGTTCTGCGAGCCAAGAGGCGAGTTCTCCGCGTTCGCGGTGTACGAGATCAGCTCCTTCTTCTCGGGGTCCCAGCCCTTCACCGTGACCTTCTGGACCACCGACGACGAGTTCATCCGCGGCTGGAACGCGCGCAGGTTGCCATCCTTGTCGACGTTGAGCTCGGTGCCACCGCTCGAGCCGAAGTCCGGTTCCTTGACGTGGATGGTCTTGTCGACACACCACACGTGGCAACCGAGGCGCGCCGCGCGCTGCCGCACGAACTCGAGGCCGTTGAGGTTGTGCTGGTAGACGTGCTTGTACGTGATGCTCTTCGAGTGCTTGAACTCGAGGGAGAGTCCCGCGTCCTTGACCACCTGATCGAGGATCTGCTGGTCCGTCTTGTCGGTGAACGTCATCGACTTCCGCTTCCGGATCAGTCGATGCATCTTGTTGATCGCGCGGATCAGGATCTTCGTGGTCTCACCACCACGATAGATCGGCTCGACGCCGAGGATCTCGCCGATGTAGATCTGCTTGCTGTCGGTGCCGACCCTGATCTCGAGGGACGCGCCGACCTTCGCCTTCGACGTGTAGATGTCGTTCTGATTCGCGAGCATCACCGCGGCCATGTCAGGCTGGTTGATGTCCCGCTCGACGATGTACGAGATGAAGTCGTGATCCGGCACCTCGGTACCGTCGAGGATGATGTCGGTATTAGGTGCTGCGACGCCTTGGCTCGCCATCGTCTCGCGCTCCTACTTCTTCACCGAGGCTTCCTTGAGCTTGACCGTACAGGTCGCGCGCAAGGGTTCACCGTCGGATGAGAACATCGAGTACTTCGTGGACAGCGATTCGATCACGCACTCGAACTTCGGCAGACCACGCGAGCCCCAGCTGATCACGCAGTGGTGCGGGCGGCGTTTCTGTTCATCGTTCGAGGTGGGCTCACGGACCGTCGCGAGCTTCGTCAGCTTGTCGACCTCGCCGCGCACGTCGACCGTGCGACCGCCGTCGGGCTCGTAGCCGTCGAACAGCATCTCGATCGTCATCGAGCGGCCCTCGGCACCCGTGAACTCGACCTCGAGTGGGTTCGAGCCACTTCCACCACCCGACTGATTGCCCGTCTTGGTCGCCGCTTCCGGCTTCTTCCACGGGACGTTCATGTCGATCTGGAGCTCTTTGGGGTTGTACTGGGCGCTGACGGTCGTGCTGTCGTCGAGACTACCGATCGTCAACTTGGCTCTGGCTTGTTCGAAGCTCATAGGTACGGCTCCCCGTTACGCGCGCGTGCGGCATCCATCATCGCCAAAATCTGGCGATAGACCTCGTTGGCGATCTTCTCGATATCGATCTTTTGACCGGGCTTGGCCTCGGCATGACCGGAGGCGCCTGGGCCGAGTGGGCTGGAGGCACCTGGTGTACCGCGTGTCGACGCGGCGATCTGGTTCGACGGCGCGCTCTGGATCAGCGTGAGGTCCGCGAGTGAGATGTCACCACCCATCGCGCTCTGCTGGCCCTCGAACATCTTGCGGGCGGCGGCCTCGAACCAGGTCGGAATCTCGACTTCGCCACCACCGAACCGACCCGACGGCCGACCGGTCTGCACCATCTCTTGCGACGCGGTGGGCACGCGCAGCAGCGCGCCAACCATCTCGCGATCCGACGACGAGAAGCCGCTCGACGACGACGACGATGATGATGACGACGAGGACGAGGACGAGGACGGGGACAAGCCGCTCGACGATGATGATGACGACGACGACGACGACGACGACGACGAAGGTGCGATGTACGAGCCCAGCGCCTCACCGGCGCGCGCCGACAGACTGCCGAGCCCCGGCCGCACGTCGACGTACCGCGGATCCGACGAGACGAGCTCGCGCGAACCACCAGCGGTGACGTAGTCGCGCGCACCCGCACGGGCGACCGCGCGTTCACGTGCACCCCCTGTGAGTGACGCGCCGCCCGACGCTTCGTGAGCGTAGGCCGCCGCGGCTTCGCCGAGCTCGACGGCGTAGACGACGGGGAGGACATCCCACGCCGCCGCCGCACGCTCGCGTGCCGAGGTTGGTGCATCTTCACCGCGACCCGCGAGCGCGAGTGCACGGGCCGCTCGCGCCGCTGGCGAGATGGTGACGTTCGCTGGCGACTTCCCGAGCGCGATGTAGAGCGCCTCGAACCGTGCACGGCGCGACTCGGGAACCATCGCGATCGCCGCCGACAGCACGTCTTGCTCGTCGGGCTCGGACGCCTCGGCGGCGCGCGCCGTGGGCGCCACGACGTTGCCTGTCAGATCGGGTGCACGGGCAGCGAGCGTTCCGGGCATCACACCCGCTTCGCTCGCATTCGCTGCTGCATCGGACATCGAGTTCATCGAGCTGGCTGCGGTCATCGAGCTCATCGAGTTGATCGCTTCGGGACCTTCGCCGAGCGCCGCGTACGTGCCGAGCTCCGCGACGGTCTGCGCCGCGAGCAACTCGAGGGCAGCGATCGACATCGACTGCTGGCTGTCGGGTCCCGGCGCGTCGAGCTTGAGCGCGGCAACCGTTGCCTGCGGCCACAGGAACGCACCACGCGGAGCACGCCGCTCGACGCCGAACGAGGTCGTCGACGAGGTCATCGCCTCGCGCGCGATCGCAGCCATCTCGCCACTCGTCGTCGGGTACGCGGTCTGGATCGCTGCCGCCGCGGACCCGGCCGACGAGGTCCCGGCCGACGTGGTCAGGGCCGCCGACGAGGTCAGCGCGGCCGACGAGGTCTCGCTACGCTCACCACGCTGGATGCGCTCGCGGCGCTCGGCCTCGAACGCCATCGCCTGGACGAACGTGCGATCGACGGTGCTCGCCATCGCGGACAGTGGTCCCGGACCGACGATCGCGAGGCGCGCGGCCTGCGCAGCCTCGGCGGGACCGAGCCCATAGACGCGCGCGGCGAGCACGAGCTCGGGCGGCACGAAGTCGAACGCGAGATCTGCCGACGATCGCTCGGAGGCGACCGACCAGCTGTGCGCGCGCTCGGCGACCATGCCGGGTGCGGCCCACGAATCACCGTTGCGAGGCATCTCGATGTCGCCGAGCAGCGGCATCGTCATCGCTTCGATCATGTCGCGCGCCGTGCTCGGACCGAGTGCGCGGGCTCGCATCTCGCCGATCGCACCTGGTGCGGATGCGGCCGCGGCGGCAGAAGCAGCGGCGGCTACCGTCGGAAGCTCGCCTTCCCACGACAGCAGCGCGCTGCGGAGCGTGGTGAACGGCGTGGCCGTCGCGGTCGCGATCGAAGCGGCAGACGGTTGCTGCAGGATCGTGCGTGCCTCGACGACACCCGCGTCGGTCTCGAGACGCTCGATGTCGGGAGTCACGTACGCGGCATCCCACTCGGGAATCGCGCGCTCGGCGCGACCGGTGGTCTCCGCAGTCGCACCCGGCATCCAGGTGGCCCAGCTCGGCAGCGAGCGCGTGGCGACTTCGATCTCCTGCGCTTCGGGCTCGAGGAGACCGGCGAGGAACGTGCTCGACAGCGCGCTACCGAACAGCGCGCGAACGTCGAAGCTGTTCGCCGACGGGATCGACAAGACGTGGCGAAGCGCGGGCGCGAAGGGTGAGGCTGCGAGGTGCGCGGCGAGACCGGCGGTCGGGGCCATCGGTGCGGTGTGCGTGATCGAATCGGCGATCGAGGGACGCTCGAACGATTCGCGCGCGATCATCGGTGTCGTGCTCGGCACGTCAGGCGCGACCCTCGTCATCGCTGGGGTTGCACGGCGCGAGCTCGCCGAGGCCGAGATCAGCGCGAACACGTCGTCCGGCGTCTCGTCGGCATCGTCGTACCGCGACACGTCCGAGGAGGCCGGCGCGAGGATCGACGACCCTGCGATCGACGACCCTGCGATCGACGGCACGGCGATCGCAGACGCCGCGATCCCGGGAGCGGCTTGCGGTGGCGCGAAGGTGGGCGCGAACAGCTGCGGTTGCGGTGCACTGACGACGACATGGCCGCGCGCATCGACCCGGACGCGCTCGCCATCGCGAACCGCATCGAACATCGGCGAGACGAACACCGAGTCCGGCGCGTTGCTCGACAGACCGAGGATGCGAGGCATCTCGCGACCCGTCGCAGCGTGGAGCTGCGAGGTCCCGACCGACAGCGTGTCGAGCGACTGGGTCGACGCGCCGGCGAACCGCGCGAGCCAACGATCCGACCACGCGACGTGGGTCAGCGCGGCCGGCATCGAGGCGGCGGTGGCACCGAGCGCACTCGTCGGACCGAACGTCCGAGACATGTTTTGTTGGCTCGGAGCGCCGCGCATCTCGGCGCGCGCAGCGACCTGCGGCAACAGCGCCGGCATGCGAACCCGGGCCTCCGCAGCGCGAGCGGCGGTGAGGGCGGGCAACGACGGTGTCATCGCCTGCGGGGGAGTGGCGAAGCTCGACGGAGCCTGCTCGACGGCTGCGACCAGGCCTCCGAGACCGGCCGGCAGCATCAGGCGCGGACCGCGCGTGACTTCGAACGAACCACCGGCGGCAGCATTGCGCGCGAGCAACTCGACGGTGCGGTACGCCTGATCGAGCTCGGCGATCGTCTGCACCGCACGCTCGGGACGTTGCGCGAGCATCGCGGCGAGCTCCGGCGGCAACGACGACATCGCGGCGGCGAGCTCGGGCGGCGCCTGCATCGGGGCGCGTGCAGCGACGGGCGTTGGCGTGGCAGCCATGGGTGCGATCGCTTGCTCGATCACCGCGGCGCGTGCATGCGCGGCCGCTTCGGTGCGCGAGGTCTCGTGGAGCCGTGCGGCCTGACGCTCGACTACCCGGCGAGCCACGCGCTCCTCGATCTGCTGCTGCGCATCCTGCTGGACGCGCTGCGCGGCTTCGATCACGCGCGCTTGCTGCTCGCTCGACGGAGCTGGCGTGCTCGACGGGGCTGACGTGCCCGACGGAGCTGGCGTACTGGAGGCTGGCGCCGGTGAGGACGCAGATGCTTGTGCCGCGCGTTGCTGCTCGACGATCGCGACGCGTTCGACCGCTGCACGCTCGACCGACTGCCGCGCGACGCGCTGGACCTCGGCGAGCTGGGCGTGCTGTTGCGCGTAGCTCTCGGCAACGCGCCCCGCGGGCGACGCCTGCTGCGCGAGCGCTTGCTGCTGGAGTGCCGCCTCGGCGCGATCATCGCGCGGGGCCGGTGGCGTCTCGAGCTCGGGGGCGAACATCGCGGAACGAGTCACCGGTGCGTGAGCCGGCCCATTCGAGGTCGTCCAACCAGGTTGGACCGGATCGACACTGGTCTGCGTGGTGCGCTGGAGCAGCGTCGACAGCACGCTGCGCAGCGCGGGTGCCGCCGCGATCGTGGCCGGCAGCCTCGAGACGGTCCGCGACATCACCTCGGCCGCCTGGACCGCCGCGAGCGGGATCAACGTCGAGAATGCCTCGGGACGCACGCGCCTCGACAGCGTGGCATCGCCACCGTAACCAACCTCGGGCGTCGCAGTCGGCGCGGCGATCGACAGCGACGGCGCGACGTACTCGTACAACGCGGGCGACAGCGCGACGTTCGCTTGCGCCTGTAGCGCCAGCGAGCGCTGCGCGGGCGGAACGTACGTGCCACGCGAGGTGAACAGGGAAGCGGCGCTCTGCTCGAGCGGTGCGCGACGAGATGCCGCCATCCAGTCGAGCTCGTCCTGGTACCACGGGCGTGGGAACACCCACGACACGTCACGACCTTCGTGCTCGGGCATGCCCGACGTGCGGTACTGGCTGAACATCCGCAGCGACGCCGAGCGTTGCGCGGTCTCGAGCCATGGCGAGATCAGGCGATCGACGAACCCCAACGAGCGCATCGAGCGCACCCGGCTGTTGCCGGTGGCGGTCTCGGGCGCCCACTTCTCGACATGGCGTTCCGCGACGTGACTCGCGAGGCCGCCAGCGCGCGTGACGAACGCCGGTCCGGCGAGCGCAGCACTTAGAGCACGTGGTTCGTTGGTCTGCGCCATGATGATGCGACTACTTCTTCGAGTACTTCAGACCCTCGTGGGTGATCTCGAGTGTTTCGATCGAGAGCTCGCTCTTGCTCGCGTCGAGCTCGGAGAGCTCCCACTTGGTCGGCCAGCCACGGGTGAATTGCCACTCCGCCTTCGGCTTCAGCTCGGTGTCGAGCTGCGTGATCGTCCCCGACAGCCGCGTCATCTTGCGCGCGCCCATCCACTCTTCACGCCACTGCAGCAACGCCGACGAGTTGGTGAATCCGTTCTTGAGCACGAGGGGCGACCACTTGGTCGCGCCGACGAGCATGAACGTGGTGTCGTTCGCGCCACCTTCACGCACGGGCAAGCTCTCGGTCTCGTACTTGAGCCCCGACACGCTCTTGAAAAACGCGTCCATGCCACCCGTCAGGGTCACCTTGAAGCAAAAGACCGGTAACGGGTCTTTGCGGTTTCCAGGATTACCGTTCGCGGCCATTGGTCTTCTCCCCTAACTACTGACTACTGCGTGGTGACGGGCGCACCCATCGTTTGGGTGAGTGAGATCATGATGAACTCGGCTGGAGCCAACGGAGCGACGCCGATATCGCAAATCAACATCCCACCATCCACTTGGTCCGGTGGGTTCGTTTCAGCATCGCATTTTACGAAGAACGCTTCTTCGGGATTCCCTCCGGCCAGCATGCCGCGGGTGTGAAGTGATGAAAGAAACTCGCTGGTTCGGCGATGTACGAGATCCCAGGTGGCCTGGTTATTGGGTTCGAAGGTGATCCACGCGAAACCGGCCTCCAAAGACCGTCTCAACATGATGAAAAGCCTACGAACCGGGATGTAACGCCAGTTCGGGTCCGATGAGGCGGTGCGTGTCCCCCAGGGCCGGACACCACGCTGGATCCGAAAGGTGTTCACTGACTCGCTGTTCAGGAGGCCAATGTGATCCTCGGTGATCCGGAGCGAGACGTCCTGGGCGCCCTCGATCTCGAGGTTTGCAGGTGCCTGGTGAACGCCCTCATTATCGCTTCGGGCATAGCACCCGGCGAGGAAGCCCGAGGGGGGTACCACACGTAGCTTGTCGTCGCTTCCGGTCGTCCGGAGCCACGGCCAGTAGTACGCGCAGTACGACGAGTCCGTCCTTCGACGCCACCGGCGGACCCACTCGATGTCCTTGGTCTGCGGGATGTCGAGGATCGCGAACCGATCCTTCTGCCGCTCGCAGATCGAGATCATCTCGTCCTGGAGCCGTTGCGCCTTGAGCTCGCCGGAGGGACCGGGCTCGCGCTCGTAGAACTTCATCGCATCGGGCGCAACCAGCACGGCGATCTCTTCGTTCGCCGCCAGCGCGTTGAGCCCGCTCCGCTCTCCCGGCCCCATGTCGTAGCCGATGAAGTCCTCCGGTGTCACCGCCTCGATGCCATCGCGCCCGCCCGACAGCCGCGTCATCGGCAGCGGCTCGGGCATGTTGTGCGGCACCGGTGACTTGGTGTGGATGTCCTCCAGGCGCACCAGCCGGCTGCGCTGCGAGACCACGCGAGGTGCGTAGTTTCGTGACGACGGGTGCATCTGCAGCCCCTTGAACACCTCGCGGCGATCTCGCATCGCCACGTGGATCTCGAACGTCAACACCTCGAGGTACGTCGGCGCCGCCGCGCGATGGCGACGATTGACCGGCGTCTCGGTCGCCCACTTGATGACCTTGTCGCCGACCTCGGTGATGACGATGAAGTCGGAGTTCTCGCGGTCGTAGATCTTCACCGTCGCGCCGACCTCGAAGCCGCGCGTCACGTTGACGTGCGCTTCACCGGCACCGATGTCGAGGTCACGCGTCAGCAACGCCTGGGCGCCGGGCGTGTGCAGGCAGCGGAACCAGATCGTGTTGCCCCACGTGCCTTCGTTGAGCGCGCGGATCTTGAGCGACGGCTTGTTCCAGTCGTCGATCTGCACGTGCTCGGCGGACGCGGCCTGGTCGATGCCCGGCAGCTCTCCCTTCGGCGGGTTGTGCGCGACTCGCACCACCCACGCGTCGGTGCCGCCATTCTTGAAAAACCCGAACACCGAGTCGCTCGTGTACGAATCGGTCGAGTACCCGAAGATCTCGAGAAACTCGTCCCAGTTCGATAACCGCGTCGCCTCGTTCATCGGCCCCTTCTGGGTGATGCCGACGAAGCCAGAGATGCGCGTGTTCGCGATCGATAGCGGTGGAGGCGCGATCGAATCGAAGCTCTGGTAGATGCCAGGTGCTCTCGGATCAGCGGACGGTCGCATGCGCATGCAGTGTGGTTTCCTTCAGCTCGCTACCGACGACGCGCTTCGTTGATCTCGCGGTTGATCCGCGCGATCTCTCGGAGCCAGACGTGTCTCTCTTCGTGTTCCATGTCGAGGATGTCTTCGACGGGCCAGTGGAAGTGGTAGGCGATGTATGAAATCTCTTGGTACAGCTGCTCGCGCGGATAGGTAGCGACCGCCGCCCAGGTCACCCCGGGCCAGACTGGCCACTACCTCCTTCGGCGGTGATGAGCGCGCCTGTGACCATGTCGATGTCCATCTCTTGTTGGCACTTCGGGCATTGCACGTGGTGCCTCGGAGCACCGCCCTCTTCGTTGATCTTGCGATAGAACTCTTGGAGGTACGCGAGGTCCGTCGAGAACAAGTTCTCGATCATGTCGACCGAGATCAGCTTGTGATCGCCGAGCTTGGTGATCACCCGCGACAGCAACACGATCACCAGATAGGCGCGGTTGCTCTGCACGCGATAATCCTGCAGCGGCAGGATCTCGTCGCGCGCGGTCGCGAGCCGCATCACGCCATCGCGATGGAGGTTGCCTTCTTCGTCGACATATCCGCGTGGCAGCCGGAACGCATACTCGGTCTTGAAAGCCATCGATAGTTGTCCTTGCTTCCGACAGACCGCTTCATCTCAGGTCGCAAGCTCGCTGAAACAAAACGGCCTGCCGGGTTTCCCCAACAGGCCGCATCGTATCAACCCGCCGCTCGTCCGTGCACGAGCGGTACGAGAATTCTGGGAGAGATTACAGGTCGTACTTGCTGATGTTGAACGCCATCTTCTCGACGTACAGCTCGACGTTGAAGCGCTTGATCTTTTCCGTGTTCGCTTCGGCGTCGTCGTCCGAGAACTTCTTGAAGCCGACGTTCATCAGGTCGATGCGACCGAGCTCGGTCTTCATGTCGGGTCCGAGGAAGGTGATCGAACCGTTCATTTCGTGCTGCTCTTCGTGAGCGCCATCGATGAACCACTTCTTCGCGGCCTGGGCCCACGCGTCGTGGTCGGCGTACGAGATGCCGAGCTTGAGGTCGGGCACCGTCACCTCGGCCGGATGCTTGGTGTTCTCGCGGAAGATGCCGACCATGTCGGCGGCGACCGCGCACTTCCAGGTGAACGAGTCGACGGTCGCGATGCGCGCGCACGGCAGGCCACCGATCTCGACCTTGAAGTTCGAGCACAGCCACGCCTTCTGCGTGGGGCCGATCTTGCCGCGGATGTCCTGACCGCCACCCTTGGCCCAGCGGACGGTCTCGGCTTCGAACTCGATGTCGAAGTAGGCCGAGTCCTTCGAGCTACCGTCGCACTTCGGGACGGTGACCGAGGTGATGAGCGCGTTCGAGAACGTCAGCTCGGACATCGCCTTGTAGTCGAAGTTCGCCGAGGTGAACGTGCCGTTCTTGGTCACGAAGCCCTTGTCGAACGCCGCCTTGATCCAGTCGTACATGGATTTACCCATGCCGATACCGAGGGTCGCCTTGCCGGGCGTCCACTTGATGTTCGAGACGTGCTTCTTCTGAACGTTGTCGGGGCCGAGGTCGTTGGCGACGATGTCGGCTTCCATTGCGAGCCCGCTGAACTTCTTGAGGAAGCCCGCGTTGGCGCCGTCGATGTCGAGAGCGAACCGGCCACCGGTATACGTACGTTGATCAGCCATTTGTAGCAATTCTCCTAATCAGTCCCATCAGTTCGCCGGCCCGGCATGGAGAGTATCGGCGACCACAACGCTCGTCCCACCTCGGTCCAACCTGCTGGACCTCAAACCCCGCGAGAGCAACCCTCGCCCACCCTTCCTTGTGACCACCGATGTTCCCCTTGTCGTTTCTGGATCGTGTCTCCTTCAGCCGTCGGGTCCGAGCCCGGCCGTATTGCCGTGCGCGCCCTCTATTCAGGTGTCTCTTACGAACCCCTGGAGAGGTTTCTTCCTCCCAGGAGCTCGTGAGAAACCCCATCATCCTAGAATGATGGGATCGACTTCTTATGGGTCCCGAACAGACTCGGGTCGCTTACTCTTCGACGCCGCCGCCGGACGCCATCTGACCGATACGGAAGATGACAAATTCCGCGGGCTTCACCGGCGCGAGTCCGATCTCGACGACCAGCTGACCGGCGTCGATGACCTCGGGCGGGTTGGTCTCCTCGTCACACTTGACGTAGAAGGCCTGCTCCGGGCTGGTGCCCATGAGCGCGCCGTTGCGCCAGAGCAACGTGAGGAACGAGGCGATCGTCCGCTGGACGCGCTTCCACAGGCGATGGTCGTTCGGCTCGAACACCACCCACTGGGTGGCGCGCTCGATCGACGACTCGACCATGATGAAGAGGCGGCGGACGTTGATGTAGCGCCATGACGGATCGCTCGACAGCGTGCGAGCACCCCAGATGCGGATGCCGCCGTTCATGAAGCGAATGGCGTTGATGCCCTTCGGGTTCAGCAGGTCCTGCTCACCCTTGGACACGTTGTACTTGAGCCCCAGTGCGCCACGGACGATCTCGTTGGCGGGCGCCTTGTGGACGCCGCGCTCCGAGTCGGTGCGCGAGTAGACACCCGCGATGTGGCCAGACGGCGGAACGAAGATGTTCCCCTTGTCCGGGTCATAGACCTGGATCCACGGGAAGTAGTACGCGCCGTACTTGCTGTCGCGCGGCTTCGGCAACTTGTCGACGCCACCGGTGATGGTCTCTGGCGAATCGAGGATGGCGAAGCGATCCTTGCGGGTCTCGCAGTGCGAGAGCAGCGCATCCTGGACCGCCGGCGACGTGGTGCCGGGAGCCGCGACGATCGCGATCTCGTCGACTTCCTCGAAGCACTTCAGACCGGTGCGTGCACCGGGACCACCATCGCGGCCGATGAACAAGCCGTCACGACCACCACCACCGACGGTGACCTGGTTCGGCGACTTCTCGTCCTTCTTGTCGGCCGCCTTGACCTCGGTCTTCGCCTGCTCGGGCGCGCCGACGTTGACGATGAAGCATCGCGAACCACCGTTGTTGAAGAATCCATAGACCGAGTGAGCGAGGTGCTCGCTGCAGTCCTTGAAATCTCCGAACGTCTTGACGAACTGCGACCAGTTCGTGATCAAGACGGTCTCGTTCATCGGGCCCTTGCTGGACTCACCGAGGAAACCAACGGTGTTCGTACCCACCGCTTCGATCGGCTTGGAGCCGCGATCGACTTCTTCGACATACACACCTGGGGACAAGTAGCTCGTTGCCATTCGGTTCTCTCCTTGTTTGCCGATGACGGTGGTCTTCGTCCGCCTATCGGATCACCGACCCGTGCAGCGTGCACGAGGCGGCTCGAAATGGTTCGGGGACATCGCCCCGATAGATGATGCGGGGCTATTTCTTCCCCGTGCCTCCAAGCTCGATCTTCTTGCCGTAGGGCGTCGGAGCCTCCGGTTCGGGGAGCTTTTTCCCGAACGGATTTTCGGGCGGCAGGCCCGCAGGAATGATCCCGTTGGGGCCCTCTTCGGAGACCCGTGGGTCGGTGATGGATTTGTACTCGAGCTGGCGCGTCTGGACGCGCTTGAACTCCTCGAGCCTCTCCGGGAGGATCGGGATCGCGGTCCAGCACTGCACCGCCGGACGCACCGGCTGGTTGAGCGAGCCCCAGAACCGCGCGAGCGTGCCTTCGTCCAGGCGTGCGCTCATCAGGATGTTGAGGCGGAAGTCGTCTTCGAACGACTGCCCCTTGAGCTTGTCGCGTGTCAGCTCCGGGTTCTCCATCATCACGCGGATGATCAAGCCGAGGAGGAGCTGCTCGTCTTCCGGAGTTTGCGCCCACGCCGACACCAGGTAGTCGAGGCGGACCCACAGGCGGCGGCGGCGGAAGTACTCCTTGATCGTGCCGTCCTCTTGCGGGATCTCGACGAGCTCGGAGTGCGGGGTCGAGTCGTATCCCTCGGGATCGATCGACATCTGATAGAGGTAGACCGAGACGGCGGGGAGCTTGCCCTCGATCGCGTCGGGCTTCGGTGCCTGCTCGACGATGTGGACACGCTTGTACCCGTTGCGCTTGAACTCGTCCTGCAACAGACGAGACAGCGTCTCCGACGTCTCCTTGATGATGTGATGCTGTGGAGTCATCGCAGCGGGAGCTCACCAGCCTGTCCCCTCAGATCAGGCCGGGTTGGATGGTACATACTTTCAACGCGCGTGATCGTGGACGCGCGGGAAAACTTCGATGACGCGTCGCCACCTCTTCGTCTGCACGAATCCCCGTTCGAGCGGGAAACCTGCATGCGCTGCGAGAGGCTCGGAGCTGATCGCGGCGGTCCAGACACGGTTGATCGAGCGCGGAACTCCGGAAGCACTCGTCACCGCCTGCGGTTGCCTCGGGCCGTGCTTCGATGGTCCGAACGCGGTGCTGTATCCCGACGGCGTGTGGTACGCGCAGCTCGGTGTGGATGACGCGAGCAGTCTCGTCGATCATCTGATCGACGGGATCATCGGCCCGAAGCGCGTCGACCCGCCCGGCGAGTAGGGCCACGACTTCTCGAGCTAGCCGATCGCGTTGCCGAGGCGAGCCACCGGCGTCTGTTCCCACGCGGCGATCGCGAGCCCGGCGCTGGTCTCGTAGTCGTCGATGATCTCGATCTCGGTGACCCACGGAAAGCTGTCCTCGAGGACGTGGCCGAGGTCGCGGAACGCAGACTTCGCGAGCAGGCAGACATCGACGTGCAGCTCGGGCCGGGTCAGCATCTCGATCGCGTCGAGCGGCGTGGTCGGCGACAGCGGCGTGCAGCCACGCTCGCGGAGGAGCTCGACCAGCGCCTCGCGCCGAGCAGCGTGGTCGTCGATCACCAGGATCGGACGGCGGCGGGCGGCGGCCAGGGCGACGGCGATCGTGGCCTCGATCGCGCTGCGTGTTGCCTCGTTGATGTTCTCGAACGCGACGGCGATCTGCCACGT
>JANNBP010000337.1:0-10548 GCA_031385555.1 Deltaproteobacteria bacterium
CGCTGACGCGCCACCTGGAGGAGGTCGCGTTTGGTGCGTTCGGTCTCGACCGTGGCGGTGAGGTGCGCGTCGTGCTGCGCGACGACGAGATCGCCGTCGACCTCGACTGATCGCGTCGCTAGCTCTCGGTCCCGATCCCTACCGCCGTGGTGGCCTCGAGCACGACCATGTCGCCCCGCACGTCGTAGTGGATCTTCATCTCGGCCTCGGCGCAGATCCGCGCGAGCCCGAGCCCCGAACCGGTGCGGTCCCTGGCCTTCGAGGCGATCAGGTGCTGGTAGAAGTCGGTCGCGCTGGACGCCTGGTTCAAGCCGTCGACGAGGTGGCGGATCGCCGCGATGTGCTCGAGGGCGCTGCGGTTGCGCAGCTGGATCCGCACGCGGCGCGGGGTCTCGTGCTGCAGGACCTCGATCCGGATCGTGGTCTCGCCATCGCGCGAGTACTTGACCGCGTTCTCGAGCAGCTCGTGGGTCGCGAGGGCGACGCGCGACGTGCCGTCGGGATCGTTCAGGAACCGCTGATAGAACTCGGTGACGAAGCGGCGGACCACAGACACGAGCTGAACGTTCGGTTTGAAGTTGAGCTCGAAATACGCGGTGTCCATCCTCGTGTCTCCCCGCCGACCGGCGCGCCGATAGTACACGCGGAACCACGGTCCGGCGGGGAGCTCACCTGGTACAGCGAGCTCCGGCCGCCGTGCCACACGAGCTGGAACAGGAAGACCGCGTTGAGGTTGAAGGCGAGACTCACGACCCGCTCGCGAAGCAACCTTGAATGTCGCGAATACCGCGAGATCCCGCGGCGTTCATTCGATCGCCAATCAAGGTATCGTCCGAGGCCGTATGGACAAGATCGTCGTCGAAGGTGGCGGAAGGCTCGTCGGTAAGATTCCGGTGAGTGGCGCCAAGAACGCAGCGTTGCCGCTGCTGGCCGCGGCGCTGCTCCCGAGCGGTCGCTCGATCTACAAGAACGTGCCGCAGCTCGCCGACGTTCGCACGATGGGCAAGCTGCTCCGCATGCTCGGCTGGGAGGTCGAGAGCTCGAACCACGGCGAGACCCTCTCGATCGCGCCACCGCCGCGTGACCAGGTCAAGCTCGAAGCTCCGTACGACCTGGTCAAGACGATGCGCGCGAGCGTGCTCGTGCTCGGGCCACTGGTCGCTCGCTATGGTCGCGCGCGCGTCTCGCTACCGGGTGGCTGCGCCATCGGTGCGCGGCCGATCGACCAGCACCTCAAGGGGCTGCAGGCGATGGGGGCCGAGGTCAAGCTCGACCACGGCTACGTCGACGTCGAGTGCAAGCGCCTGCGCGGCGCGACGATCGTGCTCGACGTGCCGACGGTCACCGGCTGTGAAAATCTGATCATGGCGGCGGCCCTCGCGCAGGGCCGCACCGTGATCGAGAACGCCGCGCGCGAGCCCGAGGTCGAGGAGCTCGCGCTGGTCCTCAACAAGATGGGAGCCCGGATCCAGGGCGCGGGTACGTCGATCATCACGATCGAAGGCGTCGACGATCTCGCCCCGATCGAGCACGCGATCATGCCGGATCGGGTCGAGGCCGGGACCTACGCGGTCGCCGCCGCGATGACCCACGGCGACGTGCTCCTCGAGGGCTGCCGGCCCGAGCACCTCGAAGCGGTGATCGCGAAGCTGCGCGCGTCGGGGGTCACCGTCGCCGCGGAGGCGGGTGGCGTGCGCATCAAGGGCGACGCCGATCTCCGCGCCGTCGATATCGTCACCCAGCCTCACCCCGGGTTTCCGACCGACATGCAGGCGCAGTTCATGGTGCTGGCATGCATCGCGCGAGGTCAGTCGATCATCAAGGAGATGATCTTCGAGAACCGCTACATGCACGTGCCCGAGCTCGGCCGCATGGGCGCGGACATCACCGTCGATGGTCGCACGGCGGTCGTGCGTGGCGGCGTCTCGCTGACCGGTGCGTCGGTGATGGCCACGGACCTGCGCGCGTCGGCGAGCCTCGTGCTCGCGGGGCTCGTCGCGTCGGGCCAGACCGAGGTGTTGCGCGTCTATCACCTCGATCGCGGCTACGAGCGAATCGAACAGAAGCTCGCCGGCGTCGGCGCGAAGATCCGGCGCGTCGCCGAATAGCTACTTCGCCCACTCGAAGCCGACCGCAAACTGCCAGCCCACCTGCGGATCGGCGGCGATGGCGTGGATCCGGACGTGGATGTCGATCGCGGCGCGTGCTCGGGGCGGTGCGTCCGCGCTCTCGACGTTCCCTGCACGCACGACCTCGAGCCCCAACCGCACGCCGGCGATCCCGAACAGCCGGGTCGCCCGCCCGAACGCGTCCTCGCGAAGCAGCATCCCAGCACCTCCGAGCTCGACATCGACGTGGGGGCGCAGCCGGATCCCGGAGACATCGTCGGGTCTGCCGATCAATTTGGTGAGGACGGGGTACCGGAGTCCCGCGGTGAGGCGATGGCCGCTGCCGTGGATCTCCTCGCGGGTCCCGTCGCTCTCGACGCCGCCGGTCGTCGTGACCACGAAGTCGTAGCCCGCGAAGAGGTGGAGCTTACCGAGGAGCTCGCGCCCCCACATGACCCCGTAGGTGAAGCCGAGCCGCTCGTGGCCGAACAGGTGGTAGCTGACGAACCCCATGGTGGCGCCGAGGGACTGCCACGGAGCTATTTCTGGGACGGTTGGCGTCACCGCGATCGCGGGCACGACCGGAGGAGGAGGCGGAGGAGGAGGTGGTGGTGGGTCCTTCGCGATGTCGAGGACGGGGTGCGCGTGCGCGTGCTCGATCGGTAGCGAGGCGACCGCGAGCAAGAGGAGCAGGGCTCGCGTCACCACGACACCGCCATCCCGCCGGTCACCCCATCGTCGATCCCCCAGCTCGGCTGCGTTGCGCAGCCGCGGCAGATCGCCTCCACGGTGCGGTCGCGATCCCAGATCCGCCCGACGTGAACGCGTGCGATGAACCGGATCATCAGCTGGCGATCGCGGTTTAGCCTGCGAACCTGGATGCCCCAGCCGAGCCAGAGCTGGGGGATGGTCACGCCGTTGGCGACCAGCGCGTGATCGACCTCGGCGCCGCCATCGAGGAACAGCTGCATCGCCGCGCTCGAGTCCACGACGAACGAGCGAGCGAGCCACCGGACCCCGCTGCCCACCGCGACGGCGGGCCCTTGGTCACCCTCGATGAAGTACCAGCTGGCGCGGCCACTCGCGAACGCCTGCCACCGCCGCCGCCCCCACGCGCGCTCGAGGGACAGCGACGGCCCGGCGAGGGACTGGCTCGCGATCTGGCGCACCGACGCGGTCAGCGACGCGGTCCAGGTATCCGGCCACACCCAGTCGTCGCGGTGGCCGGCTGTCGCAGGGCTGCTCGCGAGGGTGAGCGTGAGGCCTGTCAACACCACGAGACATGACCTCATCGCGGCGATTCGAACGCGCGAGCAGGTGGGGCGATCTATCGATCCGCGGTGAGGGCAGCCGCGCTCGGTCTTCAACCGCAAAGCGAACCTCGAGGTCGGCAAGGACTTCGGCGCCAGAGCCGGCTGTTTGATTCGGCGCACTGTGTACGTGCCCAGATCCGCTGTGACTTGCGGTGCGGGCTATGGTTCGCCGCATGGCGGAGCATGTCGCGACGATCGAGTGGGAGACCAGCGCCTCGGTGGTTCCCTTGCCGTGGTCGAGCGCTGCCGCCGTCGATCCCGAGGAGGCGTTCGTCGCGGCGATCGCGAGCTGCCACATGCTGTCGTTCCTCTATGTCGCGGCCAAGCGAGGGTTCGCACCCACGCAGTATCGCGATCGCGCCGTCGGTGCGATGACCAAGAACGAGCAGGGCGTTGCGTGGGTCAGCCGCGTGGTGCTGTCGCCCGCGATCCGCTATGCGGGCACGCCGCCGGCTACCGAGCAGCTGGCGGCACTGCACGCGGCCGCGCACCACGAGTGTTTCATCGCAAACTCGGTGAAGACCGAGATCGTCGTCGGCTAGCGCGGCGTCTTCGCGTTCGCGCGGATCAGCGCGGGCCTCGCATCGAGCCGCGCGACATATGCGGTGAGCGCCGGGAAGCTTTCCCACGGGATGCGGCCCCTCGCGAAGTCCTGCCCGAGGTACGCGTACAAGCAGTCGACGATCGTCAGCTCGTCGCCGAGGAGCCACGCACCGGGTGCGAGCTGCTGCTCGACGAACACCAGCAGCGCGGCGAGCTTCTGCGGCTCGTTGGCGTCGAACGCGCGGACCAGCCGGCGCTGCAGGAAGTCGATCCAGCGATCGCCTTCGGCCTGGGCGACCAGCGAGGTGGGCCACAGCGTCCCGGAGCGACGCGCGATGTGGCGGAGGATCGCGGCCGGCTCGATCACGAACACGTTGTTGTCCTGCAGCGTGGGGCCGGGGCTGCCCCAGTTCTTGTAGAACGTGCCGTCGGGGACGGCCTCGAGCTCGTAGTCGAGGCCGAGCTCCTCGAGCGCAAACATCACGCGCGGAACGTTCGTGCAGTTCTTCGTCGAGCGCAGCTGGATCACGAGCGGACACTACACGTACTCTCCGCTGCGTGAGTAGGCCGATCATCCTCGCGCTGCCGAAGGGGCGCATCCTCGAAGAGGCAGCCGCGGTGTTCGCGCGCGCCGGCTACGATCTGTCTCCCGTGTTCGCCGACAACCGCAAGCTCGTCCACGAGTGCGGCCCCGTGCGCGTGCTGGTGCTCCGCAACAGCGACGTGCCCACGTACGTCGCGCATGGTGCCGCGGATGTCGGCGTGGTCGGTAGCGACGTCCTCGAAGAGGAGAACCGGGACCTCTACGAGCCGCTCGATCTCGGGATCGGGCGCTGCCGGATGATCGTCGCCGAGCGCGCCTCGCACCCGATCGATCCGCGGACGCACTCGCACCTGCGGATCGCCACCAAGTATCCGCGCACCACGCGCGCGTACCTCGCGAGGAAGGGCGTCACCGCCGAGGTGATCGAGCTGTCGGGAGCGATCGAGCTCGGGCCGCTGACCGGGTTGTGCGATCGGATCGTCGACATCACGCAGACCGGCGAGACGCTGCGCCAGAACGGGCTCGTCGAGATCGATACGATCGCGGACGTCAGCTCGCGGCTCGTGATCAACCCGGCGCGGCTCAAGCTCGACGGGGATCGCCTCGGTGCGATGATCGACGCCCTCGAACGCGCACTCTGACGTCAAAGACTACGGGTCTCGCGCCATCCCCACATCTGCGGCGCGTCCCACGATAGAAAACGCGCATGCGATCGTTCGTGGTGGTCTTGTCGTTGGTGCCGGGGCTCGCAGTTGCCGATGATCGGCAGGAGCCCACGCCGGAGCCGGCGGTCGGCAGGTACGCGGGGGTCGGCGTGTCGCCGCCAGGGCACTGGCGGTTGATGGTTTCGGACCTGTCGATCTTCCGCCTCAACCCGCTCGGGATCGAGACCCGCGCGCGCGTCGGCCTCCAGAAGCGGCTGTATTCCTCGGACAAGCCGGTCGCGCAGAACAACTTCCTGTTCCTCGGCGCGTATCCGAAGCTCAACCCGGCGAGCGCGCAGGTCGGGCTCGGCGGCGAGATCCAGCCGCTCTCGATCTTCCACCTCAAGGCGAACCTCGAGGTCGGCAAGTACTTCGGCACGTTCGGCTTCCTCCAGTCGTTCTCGACGCCGCACGCCAACTACTCCGATCACCGCCTCGAGGCGCTCGAGGGGATGCCGGGCTTCGAACCGCAGTCCGCGAACTTCCTCCACGCGGCGATCCACCCGATGGTGCAGCTCAAGCTGGCGAACAAGATCGCGGTGCGGTCGATGTTCCAGCTCGACTACTGGAACTTCGCGCTGCGCGATGGCGACACCGTGGCCTACGAGGCGGCCTACGACACGCTGCTGCCCGACAAGGCGATCACGCTGACCACCGACACCGACGTCTTATTCGTCGGCAAGCCTGGACTGGCGATCGGCCTGCGCCATACATGGGTCAAGCCGCTGTACAAGGGGAAGCACTTCGCCGACGCCTCGCTGAGCGACGCCGAGAACGCCGACGCGTTCGCGCAGTTCTCCGACGCGAATAGCCATCAGCGGCTCGGCCTGTTCGCGGCGTACACGCTGCACGATCGCGGTCCTTCGCGGTTCAATAAGCCGACGGTGCTGCTGATCGCCTCGTGGTACCTCGACCACAACTACCGCGCCGGCACGCCCGACGTGATGGCGGCGGACGAGACGCCCAGCGACTTCACCAGCCGCGCATTTCCGTACCTGCTGCTCGGCTTCGCGTTCGAATCGGATCTGATGGGTCGATAAACTGCGGTGCCGGTGCCGGCTAAATCGACCCGGCGTTGTGTACACTGCCGCTGCGGTGTCTTCCGACCTTCGTCCTTTTGTTGCGGAAGAGATCCGGCTGCATCCGCGGGTGGCCTATCAGGGCGTGCTCTCCGAGGAGGGCGCCGCCACCAAGGTCGCCGCGTCGCTCCCCCCACTCGCGCGGTTTCGCCACGAGTACGCGGGTGCGATCTCGATCGTCGATTGGGACCATCGCTTGCCGTCGTCCAACCTCATCCTGCGCGTCTACGGCTACTACAGCGAGGACACGCTCGAGGCCGGGTACGAGGCATTCGATGATCGGTTCGAGCAGATCGCGGAGCGCGACAAGTATCCCGAGTTCGACGTCCCCGACTTCGACGGCCTCGCCGCGGACGAGGCCTACGAGATCGAGCTGTCCCCCGACGGCAAGATCGGGCGCTGCCGGCTGACCTCGGCGTGGCGCCGCACGGTGGCCGCGAAGGACGCCGCGGCGGCGGTCGGCCTGGTGCAGACCTGCGACGAGTACCAGAAGCTGGTGGCGGCGAGCCCCTCGCGCCCGACGTACCTAGGCGATCTCGAAGCGGTGTCGTGGACGCCGCCGTGCGAGACCGAGCACCTGCGCTGGACGCTCGACGTCTGGTACCTGCTCGCGTTCGATGGCCGCATCGGATCAGGCCGCAGCTTCCTCGCGGACCTCGAGAGCAAGCAGATCGTCTCCGTGCGCGACTTCTCCGTCCGCACCGGCTGATCATCACGCGCTGCGTCGGTCGAAAGATCGGCGCCGGGCGGTTTGCAGTTGCGAGGTGATCGCGAGATCGACTTTAGTGCGCTCGTCGGGAGAGGGAAACCACCGCTGCGCCTTCGGGTGCGGCTGATGAGGAGCCACGATGCACGCGTCTGCATCAAGGTGCGGATCGCGATCGGGGACATCAGCGATCACGTCCTCGACTCGCTCGCGGTGATCGACACCACTTCCAGTGGCCCGTCGAGGCGACAGATCCCGGCACTGTCCTGTTCTGACCGAAGTCGTGTTCAGCAACGGGTCGAGAGGACGTGCGTAATCTCCCAAGCGGGCGATTGTTGTTGCAGTGAATTCACGCGGGTGTATTTTCCGCGGCCGGAATCCCATGCAAACACGTCGACTTGCCCAATTTGCAGTACCGATGCTGTTCAGTCTGGCCACCGCGGCGTGCGGGCCCACCAGCGATCGCGAATGCGTCGCTGGCGTCACCGACCTGACGACCGACCCGTTCAACTGCGGTAGCTGCGGCAATGCCTGCGCGGATGGGTTCTCGTGCCTCGCGGGTGGCTGCATCCCCGGCGAGTGCCAGCCCGGCGCCACCGAGGAGTGCTACACGGGCCCCGACGACACGCTCGGCGTCGGTCCGTGCCAGGTCGGCTCGCGCACCTGCGATGCCACCGCCACCTGGACGCAGTGCAGCGACGTCCACCCGATCCAGGAAGACTGCGGCAACGGCGTCGACGACAACTGCAACGGCAACGTCGACGACGATGTCGACGCAGATGGCGACGGCTTCACCTCGTGCACCGGCAACGACTGCTGCGACTCCACCGAGTGCAGCCGTCCCGAGCTCGTCAACACGGGCTCGTTCGACGCCGCGGGCAACTTGCTCGACGACGATTGCAACGGCTTCATCGACGACACGATCCTGCTGTGCGACCAGAACATCCCGTCGAACACGCAGGATGCGCTCGAGTACGCGCGCGCGATCGACATCTGCCAGGTCGCCACCGAGAACGATCAGCGCTGGGGCGTGATCACCGCGTCGCTGACGCTGACGGACGGCACCACGGCCACCGACCCCGAGGGTCACTCGGTCCGTTCGAAGTTCGGCACCGGCGCGCTCCCGCAGGGCGGCGTCAACCTGGCGATCCTGTCGACGGGTGGCGCGGCCGCGAAGTCAGACACCAACCCCGGCTACCACGCGTGGGACTTCGGCTACGAGCACACGGGTACCAACGAGTCGGCGTTCCCGGCTGACTTCCTCGCGGCCAACGGCGGCATGCTGCCGAACGCGCCGGATTGCCCGGCTCCGACGGGCTCCACCGCGAACGATCCCACGATGCTGACGCTCCGCATCCGCGTCCCCACCAATGCGAAGTCGTTCAAGCTGTCGACCAACTTCTTCTCGGCCGAGTTCCCGGAGTGGACCTGCAGCTCGTTCAACGACTTCTTCGTCGTGCTGCTCGACTCGACGTACGCGGGCGATCCGGCGAACCCTACGGACAAGAACCTCGCATTCTACCAGCCGAACGGCACGGGCGACAAAGTGCCCGTCGGCGTCAACCTCGGCCACGGCAACACCGGCCTGTTCACCCAGTGCATCAATGGCGAGACCGGCTGCATCGGCGAACCCGGCACCATCTCCACCTGCGCGGGCATCTCGCAGCTCGCGGGCACCGGCTTCGACGACCCGGCCTCGGGCTCGTGCGATACCAACTCGGTGGAAGGCGGCGCGACGGGCTGGCTCGTCACCACCGGCAACGTGACGCCGGGCGAGATCATCACGCTCCGCATCGCCGTCTGGGACACCAGCGATCACAACCTCGACTCGCTCGCGCTGATCGATGGCTTCCAGTGGTCCACCGAAGTGGCGCAGCCCGGTACGGTGATCTTCAGTGGTCAGCGCCCGGAATTCCCGTCGATCCAGCAAAACCTGGCGGTGCACTCGCTAGCCCAGGACGCGCTCACGCACACGATCCAGCACTAAGATCGGTCGCGTTGTAACGCCCTGCCGAGCTCCTCGGTCAGGGCGTGTTTCGTTTCGGCCATCGCCGGTGCGCGCTCGCCGAGCTCCGCCGCCAGCGACGTCATCACCGACGCGTCGAAGCCGCACGGGTTGATCCGCGCGAAGTAGGACAGGTCGCTCGCGACGTTGAGGGCGAGCCCGTGGAACGTGATCCACTTGCGGCACGCGATGCCCATCGAGCACAGCTTCTTGCGTGCCTCGGCCGCGTTGGTGCACCACACGCCGGTCTTCGCGGGCTCGCGATCCGCGGCCACACCGAAGCGGATGCAGGTCTCGATCACGGCCTGCTCGAGGTTGCGCAGGTACTTGTGAAGATCACGCTCGCCCTCACCGAGCAACACGATCGGGTAGGCCACGAGCTGGCCGGGCCCGTGATACGTGACGTCGCCGCCTCGCTCGATCTCGATCACCTCGACATCGCCGGGTGCGAGCACGTTCTGCTGGGCCTCGCGCCGCCGGCCGAGCGTGAAGACGTGCGGGTGCTCGACGAGGAGGAGCGTGTCGCGCACGGCGCCGGTCTGGCGTTGCTCGACGAGGGAGAGCTGGCGAGCCCAGGCGTCGCGATAGGAGGCAGTGCCGAGATCGACGACGTCCCACGTGGCGGGCATGACGTTCGATAGCACGCGGTGGCCCCTCGCGTTGTCACTAGCTGACGCCCCTCGCCGGAGGCTGATGCCGACGCGGAGCCGACGCGGAGGCCGACACGGAAACGGAAAGCCGACGCGGAAAACGGAAGGCCGACGGGGACGCCGACACGGAAGCGGGAGCCGACACGGAAACGGAAGGTCGAGCTCTCGAGAACGCGGGCGTTCTGCTTGCTCCCCGCGCTCGGGGGCTCGCCCTCGCGGGCGCTTTGCGCGCGAACCGCGCCGGGCGCCCGGCCAATAGTTCATGCGGACCGCCGCCGCTCGCGCGCACGCTCGCTTGATTCTCGGCGCTCTGGAGGGCGCCCGTCACGGTTCACGCGCAGCGCCCGCTATCGGGCGAGAGCCCCCTCGCGCTCCGCCGGAGGGCGAGGAGCTCTCACAAGAGAAGAAACCGGAAAGGAATCACCATGAACAACTTCATCGTCTACAACGTCGCGCTCGAACTGGTTCGCTCGCTTCGCCCGATCATCGCCGAGCTGCGCACGCACAGCAGCAACATCGCGGATCAGATCGAGCGGGCCGCGACGAGCATCGTGCTCAATATCGGGGAAGGCAATCGTCGCGCGGGCAAGGATCGTCGGAAGTTCTTCGTGATGGCACAGGGAAGTGCGTCTGAGGTCCTCGCGGCGCTCGATGTAGCGGATGCGTGGGGATGGATCGTGGATGCGTAGACGGCGCGAGTCATTCTCGATCGCGAGCGCGCTCTGTTGTGGGGGTTATGCCGAGGTCGACATAACCCCCATTATGCGGAGTCCCGGATTATGCCGAGCTGCGCCGTGCCAGCGTCGGAAGACATCGCGTCGCGCTCGGCATAATCAGAGGCCCTGGAGGAAGGCGAGCAGAGGGTCGTTTGGTCGGTACCGTCCCGGCGAGGCTCG
>JANNBP010000367.1:0-50871 GCA_031385555.1 Deltaproteobacteria bacterium
GATCTGGGACGACAGCATCCCGGCGCGCACGATCGACATGATGCCGACGACCAGCACGATCACGCCGAGCAACAGGCTCAGGAGCATGAGGAACGGCCCCGCGACCGTCAGCCCGATGCCCGTTGCCATGTAGTTGCGCAGCATCCGCCGCTGCATCTCCTCGAGCCCCTTCATCTTGATCATGGCGTATCACGCCAGCGAGCCGGAGGTGCTCCGAGATCCACGTGGATCTGGCGGGCGCGAAGCTCAGCGGCTCAGCGACTTCCAGATGTCCGTCAGCCGGGGAAGCGAGATGGGCACCGCCGTCTTGAGCTCGGGCGCGAAGATGCTGATCCGCGCTTCCTCGACGAGCCACGCGAAGTTGTCGAGCTCCTCGCGCGTCCGTCCCTTGGCACGAAGCTCCGCCTCGCGGGTGACGAAGCCTTGCCACAGCGGCGTGATCGCCGTCGCCTTCTGCAGATCCTTCTGCGGATCGACCGATTGCCGCTGGAGCCGCAGCGTGACCCCACGCAGGTAGCGATGGATGTGAGGCAACCGCGCCAGCGGCGTGGTGGCGAGGAAGTCCGGCGGAGCGATGCGCTTGAGCTGGCTGGTGACATCCTCGAACACGCCACGCGTGATCCCCGGCTTGCCGGCGAGCGGCTTGAGGATCGCCTGCACGCGCGTGAGCTC
Organism: Deltaproteobacteria bacterium; assembly: GCA_031385555.1. Taxonomy (GTDB): domain Bacteria; phylum Myxococcota_A; class Polyangia; order Haliangiales; family Haliangiaceae; genus JABFXX01. The sequence goes on from JANNBP010000367.1 coordinate 673, forward strand.
GGTCGACAGCTCGAGCCCGAGCTGCGCGAGCTCCTTCACCGTCGCATCGAGGACCAACCGACCGGTGGCGAGCCGCGCAGCGAAGGCGACCTTGTCGCGCGGGAGCTGCTCGAGGCCGAACGCTTCGTCGAGCGCGCGCAGGGCGAGCTGCCGTCGCAGCTCCTTCGCGAGCGCACCGGAGATCAGCGTCTCGAGCTTCGCCGGCGTGAAGCCGAGCGCCACCATGATCAGGCGGCGGACCCCCGCACGCGAAGCCGTGGCGGCGGCCGCCGGCGAATCGAGCAGCTGGAGATCCACCGCCGTCTCGGTCTCGACCAGCGCGGGATACGCCTGCATCTTGCGCCCACCGACGTCGACGGTGACGGTCTCCGGCAGCTCGCCGAAGTCCCACGTACGAAGGTTCTTGCGCTCGTAGCTGCCTCGCGGCGCGGCGGTCCACAGCTCCTTCGCGCGATGCCCGAGCTGACGCTGCAGGTCGGCGAGGTGTTTTCCCGACGCGAGTGCCTTGTCGCGCTCGTCGACGATCCGGAACATCGGCGCGAAGTACGGTGGCAGCTGACGGAGCTCCCACGCATCGCGCCCTACTCGCTCGCCGGTGAGCTGGAAGATCGCTCTCTCCAGCGCCGGTAGGTATGGCGACTCGAACGGCTTCACGCCCGAGGCGAGCTCGGTCGCGAACGGCACGAGCGCCTTGCGCTGCGTCTTCGGCAACGACTCGAGGAGCGCAGTCACCTTTGCCAGGTGCCAGCCCGGAATCGTGCCAGCCATCACCTCGGGATCGAGCTGCGGCATCATCGCGAGCGGGATCGAGATCGTGATCCCGTCGTCGTCCTCCCCCGGATCGAAGCGATACATCACCGGCAGCGCGACGCCGCGCACGACGAGCTGATCCGGGAACTGCGCGGGTGACAGCTGCGCGTCGCCGAGCAGCAGATCGTCGAGTGAGAGAAACAGGATTCGCGGCAGCTTTACCTCGGCTTGTGCGCGCCAGTCCTCGAACGTCTTGCCGCTGTGCACGGTCTCGGGGAGCAGCTTGTCGAAGAACGCGAACAGCTCGTTCTCGTCGGCGAACATGTCGGAGCGCCGCGCCTTGTCGCGCAGTCGCGCCACCTCGTTGGCGACCCGCTGGTTGTGCGCCATGAACGGCGCCTTGGTGGTGAATTCGTATCTGACCAGCGCGTGGGTGATGAACAGCTCGCGCGCGTACGCCGGATCGAACTTCGCGTACGCCACCGGGCGCTGCTTGACGATCGGCAGGCCGAACACCGTGACCTGTTCGCGCGCCATCACCTGGGACAGCTTCTGTTCCCAGTGCGGATCGGAGTGGCTGCGCTTGCACAGCGCGCCCGCTGCCTGCTCGACCCACGCCGGATCGAGCTTCGCGACGGTGCGCGCGAACAGCTGCGACGTCTCGACGAGCTCGGCCGCCATCACCCACGGCGGCGGCTTCCTCGACAGCGACGATGACGGATGGATGACGAACCGCGTCTGGCGCGCCCCGACGTAGGTGCGCGCCTCGGGGTTGTACATGCCGATCTTGCTGAGCAAGCCCGGCAACAGCGCGCGATGGATCTGCTCGCCCGACGCCTGCGCGATGTTCGGCTTGAAGCGCTGCTCCTTCAGGATGCCGACGATCTGATCGTAGATCTCCTCCCACTCGCGCATCCGGTGATACGAGAGGAAGTTGTCGTGACACAGCCGCTGCAGCTGGCGCCGCGTCAGCTTCTGCTTCGCGTCCTGCCAGAACGACCACAGCTTCAGGTACGCGATGAAGTCACTGCCCTCCTCGCGCCACTTGCGGTGGGCCTCGTCGGCCTGCTGCTGCTTGTCGCGCGGTCGATCGCGGGGATCCTGCAGCCCCAGCGCGGACGCGAGCACGACGACCTCGCGGATCGCGTTCTCGTCGCGGCCGCCGAGGATCATCCGGCCGAGGCGCGGATCGAGCGGCAACCGGCCGAGCTGCTCGCCGATCTGGGTCAACTCGCCCTCCTCGAGCGCACCGAGCTCCTCGAGCATCCGGTAGCCCTCGTTGATCGCGCGCTGTGGAGGTGGATCGAGGAAGGGGTAGTCCTCGATCGGCCCGAGGCGCAGCGCCTTCATGCGCAGGATCACGCCGCCGAGCCCGACGCGCTTGATCTCCGGATCGGTGTACGCGGGGCGAGTCAGGTAGTCCTGCTCGGGGAACAACCGGAAGCAGACGCCGCTCTGCACGCGCCCGCAACGGCCCTTGCGTTGGTCCGCGCTCGCGCGCGAGACCTCCTCGACGAGCAACTGCGAGACGCCGGTGCGCACGTCGTAGCGATTGATCCGCGCGAGCCCGGGATCGACGACGTAGACGATGCCGGGGATCGTCAGCGAGGTCTCGGCGACGTTGGTCGCGAGCACGACGCGGCGCCCAGGTCCGGGGTGGAACACGCGCTGTTGCTCCGCCGCCGACAGCCGCGAGTAGAGCGGCAGGATCGTGGTGTGGGGAAGCGCGCGCTGCTCGAGCTCGCCCATCGCCTCGCGGATCTCGCGCTCGCCGGGCAGGAACACCAGGATGTCGCCCCGCGCATCGAGCTCGGTGATCTCGTTGACCGTGTTCGCGATCAGATCCGCGAGGTCCGCCTCTTCGTCCTCGTCGCCCGGTCGATAGATCACGTCGACGGGATACGTGCGCCCCGACACCGACACCACCGGCGCCCCGCCGAAGAACTCCGCGAACCGATCGATCTCGAGCGTGGCCGAGCTGATGATCACGCGGAGGTCGCGCCGCCGCGGCAGCAAGCGCTTCAAGAACCCGAGGAGGAAGTCGATATTGAGCGAGCGCTCGTGCGCCTCGTCGATGATCAGCGTGTCGTACGCCCGCAGCAGCGGATCGCTCTGGATCTCCGCGAGCAGGATGCCGTCGGTCATGAACTTCACCGACGACGTCGGCTTGATCTTGTCGGTGAACCTGACCTGGTAGCCGACGATGTCGCCGAGCGCGGAGTCGAGCTCCTGCGCCACGCGGGCCGCCACGCTCGATGCGGCGATCCGCCGGGGCTGGGTGCAGCCGATCCGGGCCTGGGTGCCGCGTCCCATCGCGTAGCAGATCTTCGGCAGCTGGGTGGTCTTGCCCGAGCCGGTCTCGCCCGCGACGATCACGACCTGGTGCTCGTCGATCGCCTTCGCGAGCTCCTCGAGGTGCGCGGTGATCGGCAGCTCCGCGGGGAACCGTATGCGTGCGTTGAGGGCGATCGGCATCAGCTCACGATGGCGTCCCGCACTGCGGGCAGAAGCGGAACCCGGCCGGCACCGTCACCTGACACGCAGGACACGCCCGTTCCGGACGCTCGACGTAGCTCGGCAGCACGTACATGCCGGGCATCGCGATCGGGAACGACTCCTCCGGCACGCCGTGTGGTCCCGTCATCCGCACGTCGAAGGGATCGATGCTGAGGTCGAGCACGAGGCAGTGCCTGTTGCGGACGTGTTGCTCCGCCTCGGCCTCGGTCCGGCAGTAGTGGACCTGGTTCTGGCACTCGCCGCACGATCGCACGAACGGATCCTCGGTCTGGGTCAGGCGATCCCACGTCATGTTGCAGGTGAACTCGCGGCGGATCACCTTGCAGTTTTCGACCTCGGCCGAGGCGATCTGCATGCGCCATACGGGATCGAGGCAGCTCGCGAGCTTCTGGATCCGCGTCGTGGTCTCGGCGAACCGCGGATCGCCGGGCGCCAGCTCGTCGGCGCTGATCGTCAGCCGGAGGAACTCGGCGCGATCCCACTGGCCGCGCTCCTCGAGCCAGTCCGCGTAGACGGATCGCCCCGCGAGATCGTCACGAGCTCCGAGCATCAGCTCCTCCTCGCCGGCCTCGTGCGCGATCGGCTTGAGCTGGAGCGAGACCGATCCGATCCGGATCCGATCCTGAGCGCCGAGCACCACCGGCGTGGACAGCTCGTGTCCATTCACCGACATCGGCGCGTACGGCACTGCGATCCAGCGCCCCGCCTCGTCGCGCTCGAGCTGGCAGTGGGTCGCGGCGACGCCTTCGCCATCGAGCTCTAGCGAGCAACCGGGCGCCGACCCGATCGTGACGAGGTCGAGCACGGTCGAGAACGTCCGCAGCGTCTCCTGCTCGGCGCCGAAGTGGATCTCGAGCATCGTCTACAACCCGGTCATCGAGGTCGCCGCACTCCGATCCGTGTGCGACGGATCGACGTGCTCGCGCGGCACGATCAGCCGCAGCGCGCGTGCGACGACATCGATGTAGTAGCGATCGCCGGCGGGCACTTCCTCGCCGTCGATCTGCGCCGCGGGCAACGGCCCGTTGTTGGTGCGGATCGCGAGCTCGAACTTGGCTCCGGCGATCGCGGGTGCGTGCTCGAAGCCGAGCGAGGCGAGATCGTCGACACCGACCGGCGAGCCGCGCAGCGAGCCGATCAGCTTGGTGCCGAAATCGCGCCGCCCGGTGACCGGGACGAGCTCGATCTTGCCATCGTCGGACTCGGCGGACTGGTCGAAGATCCACTCGCCCCCGAAGATCTTGGTGTTCTTCAAGATCACGTCGAGCAAGTTCTCGAACTGCGTAACCTTACCGTCGATCACGGCATCGACATCAAACTTGACGTCAACCACGTAGGACTCGATGAAGCGGCGAAGCACCGCACCCGCATAGACCATCTGATCGCGATAGATCGTCCCGAGGCCGGGGATCCGCCCTACCCGCTCGCGGTCGCGATTGCGGGTCTCGAGCGACGCCGCGCCGAGGCCGACCGAGAACGAGTCGAACATCAGATCCTTGTGGATGGTCTTGTGGTCGCGCTCGATCTGGATCGCGCCGACATCACACGGCACGGTCACGCCGCCCAGGATCACGTCGACGTTGCGCGCGAGCGCCGAAGGCCCGGAGTCGAGCCCGAACGACTTGCCCTGATCGTTCGCGGTGCCGGTGGGCAGCATGCCCATCGCGACGTCCGCGCTGTGCTCCGACGCGAGGATGCCTTTGGCGACCTCGGCAAACGTGCCGTCGCCGCCCATGTAGATGACGACCCGGGTGCCCGAATCGACGATCTCTGTGACGTGCTCGACCGTCTTGCCATCGGGCTCGGTGGGCACGAAGCGGTGCGCGATCTTGGCCCGGTCGAGCAGCGCTCGCGCCTTCTTGATCCAGTCGGCCGCCTTACCGCTCTGCGCGGTCGGATTCGCGACGAGGACGGCCGGTAACCCGTGAGTAAGACGATCGAGCCCGGGCACGGGGTGACTCTACAGGATCATGGAGTACAGTTCGTGGCGTGACGCTCTCCGACGAGCACGAGCAACTTCGTGCAATGGTTCGCTCGTTTGCGGGATCCAAGGTCGAGCCCCAAGCGACCGAACACGACGAACAGGCAACGTTCAACCGTGGGTTGCTGTGCGAGCTCGGTGATCTCGGGCTGATCGGCGTGACGATTCCCGAGGCCGATGGCGGCGCCGGGCTCGACGCGACCGCATCGGTGATCGTTCACGACGAGCTCGCGTACTGCGACCCCGGCTTCACGCTCGGCTACCTCGCCCACGCGCTGTTGTTCGTCAACAACTTCTACTTCGCGGGCAACGCCGCGCAGCGCGAGAAGTACTTGCCCGGCACGCTCAGCGGCAAGTCGATCGGCGCCATGGGCATGACGGAACCTGCCGTCGGCACCGACGTGCTCGGGCTGCAGACCACGGCGCGCAAGGTCGACGGCTACTACATCCTCGACGGCCGCAAGACGTTCATCACCAACGCGTGCGAGGCGGATGTCTTCCTCGTCTACGCGAAGCTCGAGGATCGGATCACGAGCTTCATCGTCGAGCGCAGCTTCGAAGGGTTCTCGACCAGCCCGAAGATCCCGAAGATGGGCATGCGCGCGTCGACGATGGCGGAGCTGATCTTCGACGGCTGCAAGGTGCCCGCGGAGAATCTGCTCGGCACCGAGGGCGGCGGCATCACCAACATGATGCGCAACCTCGAGATCGAGCGCGTCGGCCTCGCCGCGATGAGCGTCGGGATGGCGCGCCGCTGCCTCGACATCATGGTGCGGTACTCCACCGAGCGCCACAGCTTCGGCAAGCCGCTCGCCGAGCACGGCCAGATCCAGCGCTACATCGGTGAGAGCTACGCGAAGGTCGAGGCGATGCGCGCGCTGACCTACAACGTCGCGGCCGAGGTCGGCCCGAAGAGCCGCAACCGCCTGGGTACCGACGCCGCGAAGCTGTTCGCCGCCACCGCCGCCAAGGAGGTCGCCGACATGGCGATGCAGGTACTCGGCGGGTACGGCTACTGCGCCGAGTACCGCGTCGAGCAGTTCTTCCGCGATGCGAAGCTGGTCGAGATCGGCGGCGGCACCATCGAGGCGCACCAGAAGAACATCACGCGCGACCTGACACGCCGCTAGGCTCCGCCAGCACCGGCGCGGCCTCGTCGGCGGACGACTGCGACTTGCGCTTCCGCAACACCAGCACACCAACGACACCGACGACGACATGGATCCCGCCGATCAGCATCAGCGCGGGCGCGAGCCCCAACGCCTGCTGCAGCACGAGCGCGAGGCCGAGGAACACGAACACGTAGCCGACGATGCCGATCAGCACGAAGATCGTGTAGTCGAGCGCGGACTTGCCCACTGCCTTCGCTCCATCCTTCGCGTTCTCGATCAGCGACTCGGAGGCCTCCTTGACGGGCTCCTTGACCGCGCGTGCACCGAGCTCGAAGAGACGGAACAGCAGAGGTTTTCCCATGACGCGCCAGGCAGGCTGCGAGGCACATGCCATGGCGTGCGGCGGCAATCCGTGCGCTCCAGCCACCTCGCCGAGCGGGGCCGCACCACCGTGCGCCCTCACCACAGCGTGTCGCGCGCGCCATTTGCATCACACTAGGAGCATGGACGTCCCGCATGCTCTCGAGCGCTTCCGCCACTTCTACGACGAGTTTTCCCCGGCGTGGATCGCGCGCCTCGAGGAGCTCTACGCACCCGGCTTCTCGTTTCGCGATCCGTTTCACGAGGTCCATGGCGACTTCGCGACGCTGCGCAAGTACTTCCAGCGCGTGCTCGAGTCACTCGCCGTGACGAAGTTCCACGTCGAGGATCTCGCGACCGGCAGCGACGGCAGCTACGTGCGCTGGCGGTGGGAGTGGAAGCGCAAGGAGACCGACGATCTGAAGACCGTCCCCGGCGTCACGCATCTCCGGTTCGATCGCGGCGGCAAGATCACCCACCACCAGGATCTGTTCGACGCGGCGCAGGGCTTCTACGAGGCCTTGCCCATCGTCGGCGCGGCGCTGCGCGCGGTACGAAAACGCGTCGCGGGCTAGCGAGGTCAGGGCGACACCCCTATCGACGTTTCGTGTACCTAGCGCGATCCGGAACCCGTGGGCGGCCGCATGGTCGGCTGCACCTCTGCCGAGCCGGCACCCGATCCTGCCGAGCCGTGACCCGATCCACGCATCCCGCCCTGGCTCATCATCACCTGCATCATCACCTGCGTGTACTTGGAGCGTTGCTCGGGGCTGAGGCGGGTCTTGCACTTCGCGATATCGGGCGCGGTCTGGAAGCACGACACCACCGCGTCGTCCCACTGATCCTTGATGCAAAGCTCGCCGAGCGTCGCCTTGAGCTTCGGTGCGAGCTCCTCGACCAGCTTCTTCATGTTCGGCGAGGCCTGCCCACCGGTCATCGCCGTCCGCCGCTCCAGCGTCATCGTGACACCGCGATCGATCGCCGACTCGCAGGCCGCCTTCTTCGGATCGCCGGCCGGCGCCTCGGCCTTGTCACCACCGCCACATGCCGACAACGCGATCACAAGGAGCCACTTCATCGGCGGAGCATCGCCGACTGAAAGCAAAAATACGAAGGGCCCGCCGAAAAACCTCGGCGAGCCCTCGTCAAACAAGTAGAGAAATCAGAGTGAAGAAGTGATTACTTCTTCTCCTCTTCCTTCTTCTCTTCCGGCTTCGCCTCTTCCTTCTTCGGCTCTTCCTTCTTGTCTTCCATCTTGGGCTCTTCCTTCTTGTCGCCCGCCGGAGCCGCCATGTCGCCAGCCGGCTTGTCGCCGGCCGGAGCGCCCATGCCCGCCATCATCAGCTTCGTCATGCACTCGGTGTACTTGGTCATGATGTCGGCCGACTTCTTCGCGAGATCCGGATCCGGCTTCTCGTCCTTCGCGGCGCCGGCGGTCTTCGCCATCTCCGTGCCCCACTTGGCCATGTCCTCGTTGACCTTGTCGGCGCAAGCCTTGTCCTTGCAGTCGCACATCGACTTCTGGAAGCCTTCCATCTTGGCAACGGCTTCACCGGCAGCGCCGCCCTTCTTCTTGCAGCCTGCGAAGGCGAGAAGCGACATGGCGGCCACGAACGAGATCGTCAGTTTGTTCATCAGAATGTCTCCTTGCGAAAGGTTTTAAGGCATCCGCCGAACGCACGGAAGCAAAGTGATGTCATTCATCGCGTTCGCTTTGTCACGACCTTGCGTGAACTCGTAATCGAACGGTGACAATTTGTTTTCCCGTCGACAAACGGTCGCGAGAGGCGCGAGAAGGCGGCTGATTTCGTCGACGGACGACGACAATCCGGGGATCACTCCCGGGTCAGCTGACGAGGAACCGTTCGTACGCGCCGAAGTCGTACTCGCGCCCGAGGAAGTTGCGGACCAGCTCCGCGGCGTCCCGGCTGCCTCCCGGCACCAGCACCTTGTCGCGGTACGCGTAGGTGACGTCGCGCGCCATCAGGCCCGAGGTCTCGAACGGGGTCAGCAGGTCCTTCGCGATCACGAGGGACCATTGGTACGTGTAGTACATCGCCGAGTAGCCGACCAAGTGGCCGAACGAGGCGTGGAACCGGGTGCCGGGCACGTACGCGAATGGCGTGTACTTCTTCTGTAGCCGCTGGACTTCGGTCAGTTGGTCGAGCCCGCTCGCGTCCGCGCGATGGAATCCTAACGAGATCGCGGCATAGAAGATCTGCTGCACGGTCGCGGTGCCGAGCCCGAACTTGTCGGCCTTCCGCATCTTCTCGACCAGCGACTCCGGGATCACGGCGCCGGTCTGATGATGCCGCGCGAACCGCGCGAGGGTGTCGTGCCGCCACGCCCATTCCTCGAACATCTGCGAAGGCGCCTCGACGAAGTCCCACTCGGTCGCGACGCCGCTCTGCGTGATCCACTTCTGATGGCCGCCGAGCACGTGGTGCATCAGGTGCCCGAACTCGTGGAACATGGTGACGACGTCGTCGTGCTCCATCAGCCCGGGGTCAGTGCCGTCGGGCCTCGGGAAGTTGCAGACCAGCACGCCCTCGGGGAGCTGGACGCCACGCACGCCGTCCTTGAGCGGGAACTGCGCCGCGTGCTTGTACTTGCCCTCGCGCGGGTGCATGTCGAGGAAGATCCGCCCGAGGCGGGTCGACGACCCGGCGCGGACCACGTCGTACGCGAGGACGCTCGGGTGCCAGACCGCGGCGTCGGGGAGTCGCTGGTAGGTCAGCTCGAAGATCTCGGCGGTGATGTCGAGCAGCCCGGCGAGCACGCGGTCGTACGGGAAGTACTGGCGGGTCTCGCTCGAGTCGACCTCGTAGCGCTCGCGCTTGACGACGTTCTCGAGCCAGGTCTTCTGCCAGTCGGAGACGGCGGTGGCCTTGCCGTCGATCGCCTGCAGCTGGCGCAACAGCTCGGCGTAGTCGCGCTCGGCGCGCGGGGCGGCGAGCGCCCACACCTTCTCGATGAACTCCGACGCACGCTGGGCGGAGCCGATCATCTTGTCGGCGGTGATGTAGTCGGCCCAGGTCGAGAAGCCGAGCAGCGTGGCCTTCTCGGACCGCAGCATCAGGATCTCGCGCAACACGCGCTCGTTGTCCTTGTCGCCGCGGCTGCGGAACGCGACGTAGAGCTGACGGCGCAGCTCGTCGTTGTCCGCGTACGTCATGAACGGGTTGTAGTCGGGGTAGTCCGTGGTGATGCGGACCTTGCCGTGCTCGACCGGATGCGACGCGACGAAGTCCGGCGGCAAGCCGCCGAGCTGATCGGGCGACGCGTCGATCGAGCGCACGTCTTCGGAGATCGTCTTGCTGAACTGCTGCCCGAGCTTGGTCAGCTCTTCATCGATCTGCTTGAGCCGCACGCGGGTCTCGGGAGACTTGTCGACGCCGGCGCGCCGGTAGTCGCGGAGCGTGTGCGCGATGAACCGCTTGGTATCGGCATCCGCCGCCGAGACGTCGACCGCCGCCAGCGCGTCGTACATGTCGCGATCGAGCGCGAGGTCCGAGTAGAACCGCGAGACCTCCTGCTCGCACTCGCGGGCGGCATCCCGGATCGCCTCGTCGGGATGGACCTCCGACATCAAGCCGGCGAGCGCGTTGCTCCCACTCGCAGACATCAGCAACTGGTTGTAGCGGACGAGCGTGTCCTCGATCGTACGCGGGGCTTGGAGGATCTCCGGGCGGAGCGCCTCGGCGCGACGGAGGCCTGCGAGACATTCCTTCGAGAACGGCTGCTCACTCACGGCGTGAAAGGTAACATCGAGTCGTGCCCGACGGTGACGACCTGGCAATCCCGCAGCTCGGTGACGCGTTGCCGCTGGTCGCGTCCGATCCGAGGTGGCTCGAGGTCGCCCTCGGTGATCTCGATGCGGTCCACGCCGATCACCTCCATTGCGAACGCAAGGCGGCCACCTCCGCGCTGTCGCTGATCAAGAGCTATCCCGAGCAGACAGATCTCGTGCTCGCGATGGCGCGCCTCGCCCACGACGAGACCCGTCACGTCGTCCAGGTCGCCGCGCTGTTGACACGCCGCAAACAGCCGGTCGCGATCGACTTCGGTGACGGCTACGCGGCAGGTCTCCAGAAGCTGGTGCGGAAGAAGGAACCGGACCGGTTGCTCGATCGGCTGCTCGTGTTCGCGGTGATCGAGGGCCGCTCCGCCGAGCGGTTGGGCCTGCTCGCCGGCGCACTCGACGATCCGAAATCACGCGAGCTCTACGCGCACCTCGCCGAGGCCGAGGTGAGACATCGCGACACCTTCCTCGCGCTCGCGCGCGACATCGCACCCCAGACCTGGCGTGCGCGGGCGCTCGAGCTGGCAGCGATCGAGGAGACCGTGCTCGCGGATCACCCGATCCTCCCCCGCATCCACTGACCACCCGTGGCCCCGCAGTCGACCCACGATTCGATCGATACGCCCGACCGGAACGGTGTCACCGTCGAGATCCGTCTCGCGACGGGCGGCTCGCTGTCTCGGCCGAGCATCGTCGCGCCTTTGCGGTCGCCGTGACTGGCCTCAACTGCCGCGATTGACGATCGATGCTGTCGCGACGAGCTCATCGAGCAGCGCCATCGTGGCGCGACCCGAACAGCCAAAGGGGTTGACCGTTGGCGTCTCGGAGTACTTGAGCAGCAGCGACGCGTTGACCTTGGCGATGTTGACGTGGCCCATGGTCCAGTTGCCGAAGCGTCGTTCGGTGATCTCTTCGTAGACCAACAACCGAACGTTGGTGTGTCGGTTGTCGCCCACGATGGTCTTGTAGAGCTCGCAGATCGCGTCGCGACCGCCCTCGAGCACCTGGATGAAGACATCTCCGCTCACGCAGAGGAGTCCGGTGATCCCGAGCCGAGGATTGTTCCTTCGCGATTGCTCCAGGAGCGAGTCCATGACCTCCGGCGTGAGGGGACCGACGGTGTGGCTGGCGTAGAGACAACGGACGAGCATTTCGGCCTCAGGGTTTCAGGTTGATGAGAGACAGAAATTCACGTCGGAGCGTCGCGTCCTTCAAGAACGAGCCACGCATGACGCTGTTGATCATCTTGGTAGAGGCGTCCTTCACTCCACGCCAGTGCATGCAGAAGTGGTCGGCCTCCATCACCACCGCCAGCCCATCCGGGGTCACCTTGTTCATCAACACATCGGCTAGCTGCATGATGGCCTCCTCCTGGATCTGGGGTCGGCACATGATCCACTCGGCCAGCCGCGAGTACTTGGAGAGCCCGATCAGGTTCGAGTGTTCGTTGGGCATCAGCCCGATCCACAACCTGCCCATGATCGGACAGAAGTGGTGGCTGCACGCGCTTCGCACCGTGATCGGGCCGACGATCATGAGCTCGTTGAGGTAGGCGGCGTTCGGAAACTCCGTCACGGGTGGTGCCGGGAGATACCGGCCTCGGAACACCTCCGAGAGATACATCTTCGCGACGCGACGGGCGGTCTCCTTGGTGTTGTGATCACCCTCGGTGTCGATCACCAGGCTCTCGAGGACCGCCTCCATCTTGGTGGTCACCTCGTCGAGCAGGGCCTCGAGATCACCGGGGCCGAGGAATGCCGAGATGTTGTCGTTCGCGTGAAAGCGCTGCTTCGCCTGTTTGATGCGCTGTCGGATCTCCAGCGACACCGGCGCGCGGGGCGCGGCTGCGGCTGGCTTGGGCACGTCGGTCATAAATCCTGCGACCGTAGATGAGCACCGTGGCGACGGGGTTACTCGTCGTCGTGGGGCTGCGCTTCGCGAGCGCCGCGAATCGTCTGTAACCAGATCGCTGGGCACTTGTCCTCGAACCCACCCGCGCGCAGATCCGACGGTTCAACCGCTACGGGCTTTGCCTGTGCTCGACGTACGGCTCCGCTCGATCGACGACTGACCAACCAAGATATGCGCGCAGGCGCACGGATCGAATGCGGTGGAGCACCTCGCGGTGGAGCACCGAACATCCGGTACATTCCGCCCATGGCGGATTCCAGGCCGCGGCTCGTCGTTCGACCGCTCAAGAAGACGGACCTCGCCGGGATCGTCGAGATCCAGCGCAAGTCGTTCCCGATGATCGATCCGTGGACGCGCGAGCAGTTCGACAGCCAGCTCGCGATCTTTCCCGAGGGGCAGATCGGGGTCGAGATCGACGGCAAGCTGGTCGCCACCTCGAGCTCGCTGATCGTCGATGAAGAAGATTTTGGCGCGTACCACACGTTCGACGACGTCAGCGACAAGGGCTACATCCGCAACCACGATGGCGAGGGCGACACGCTGTACGGCATCGACATCGCCGTCGATCCGAAGCATCGCGGCTCGCACCTGACGCGGCGGATCTACGAGGCGCGGAAGGAGCTCGCACGGAAGCGCAACCTGCGCGCGATCCTGATCGCCGGCCGGATCCCGGGCTACGCGAAGCAAGCCGACAAGATGACCGCCGAGGAGTACGTGCGGCGCGTCGTCAAGAAGGATCTCAAGGACAAGGATCCGGTGCTCACCGCGCAGCTCTCGCAGGGCTTCTCGATCCGCGCCGTGCTCAAGAACTACTTGCCGAGCGACACCGAGTCCGGCGGCTACGCGGTGTTCATGGAGTGGCTGAACCCCGAGCACCATCCGCTGGGAACGGCGGCGGTGCGCAACATCCGCGTCGCGGCGGTGCAGTACCAGATGCGGCCGATCGGGAGCTTCGACGAGTTCGCGCAGCAGTGCGAGTTCTTCATCGAGACGGGATCCGAGTACCGCGCGGATTTTCTGCTGTTCCCGGAGATGCTGACCAACCAGCTGCAAGTTCTCGTGCAGATGAAGGAGTCGTCGGCCACCGCGCGCCGGCTCGACGAGTTCACGCCTCGCTACAACGAGTTCTTCTCGCGGATGGCGATGAAGTACGACGTCAACATCATCGGCGGTTCGCACCTCACCGTCGAGAACGACAAGCTGTTCAATGTCGCGTCGCTGTTCCGTCGGGATGGCACCGTCGAGAAGCAGTACAAGATCCACATCACGCCGTCGGAGTCGCGCTGGTGGGGCGTGTCGGCCGGGGATGAAGTGCGCGTGTTCGAGACCGATCGCGGCAAGATCGCGATCATGATCGGCGACGACGTGTCGTTTCCCGAGCTATCGCGGATCGCCGCCGGCAAGGGGGCGCTGACGCTGTTCGTCCCGTTCAACACCGACATCCGCTCGGGCTACATGCGGATCCGGTCGTGTGCCGCCGCACGCTGCATCGAGAACGGCATGTACGCGGTGCTCGCCGGACCGATCGGCAACCTGCCGTTCGTGCAAGGCGCCGACATCCACTATGGAGAGGCCTGCATCCTGACGCCTTGCGACGTGCCGTTCGCGCGCGATGGCGTCGCCGAGGAAGCCACGCCGAACGTCGAGACCATGGTGCTCAACGAGCTCGACATCGAAGCGCTACGCCGCAACCGCCTCACGGGTAGCGTGCGCACGTGGATGGATCGCCGGCAGGACCTCTACGGCGTCCGCTACACGGAAAACGGCAAGCGCCTCGAGGTCTGACTCTCTCGAAACCTTCTTTCGTCCCTTGCGGAATACGGGGTGAGTGCGAATAGTTGAGCGCCCGCTGTGTTCCTGATCCACCTGATCCTATCGCTCCTGATGGTGGCTCTGCCCACCGGTGGACGATTTGGCTCGGTGCAGCTCGACGAGGAGCACGAGCGAGACCGCTCCGAGGAGACCACGAGCAAGCAGGTCGCCGGCGAGCATCGACAGCTGCGCCCACATGGCGAGCCATCGGCAGTCGAGCGTGAAGCCGCTCCCCGTGCGGTCGATCAGGGGTTTGCACCGACGCTGAATCTTCGCACCGCCGAGCTCGCGCTCCGCGGCGCCGCCGAACGCCGGATGTTGTGAGCGGCCTCGCGTCGCGCTCGTAGGTTGGCTCGATGTTCGAGCTGGATCGTCGATCGCGCGCGTAGCGACCCCCATCGACGTCCGGAGATCTCATGTTTCGTGCTTCCTCGCGCGAGTCTGCACTCGCGCGCGCTCGCGTCGCGTCGCTCAAGACCAATCGTTTGCGTCCTCCCGACACGCCCCGCGCCTCGGGTGGGCAGGAGGTCCGGGAGACCTTGCGTGCGAGGTGGGCAGAGATCGGCACGCAAGGGGTCTCGTTCCACGATCTCCTCGCCGGCCTGACGGTCGCCACCGTCGCGATCCCGCTGAACGTCGCCCTCGCGGTCGCTGCCGGCCTCCCCGCCAGCGACGGCTTGATCGCGGGTGCGATCGGCGGATTCGTCGCGGCCGCGTTTGGCGGATCGAACTACCAGGTGTCCGGACCTGCCGCGGCGCTCAACGTCATGGTGTTCGGGATCGTCGGGCAGTTCGGCCTCGGCGCCGCGGCCGCCGCCGCGCTGGTCTGCGGTCTGGTGTCGATCGCGATCAGCGTGCTCGGCTGGGGGCGCTACGCAAATCTCTTGCCGAAGGTCGTGCTCGCCGGGTTCACCACCGGCGTCGGGCTCACGCTGATGGACAAGCAGATCCCGATCCTGCTCGGGTCGGACATCGCGCTGTGGCACATGCTCTCCGACTTCTGGGCGATGGAGTGGCTGCGCGAGGTGGAGTGGCTCTCGGTCGTGTGTGGCCTGCTGGTCATCTGGATCACCGTCGCGCTCGCCAACCTCAAGAGCTTCCCGTCGTCGCTGCTCGGCATCATCATCGGGACGTTCATCGCGTACGAGCTCGACTGGACCGAGGTCGCCACCGTCGGCAGCGTCGACTTCGCGGGGCTGTCCCTGATGCTGCCGGAGCTCGCCACCGGGACGAGCTGGTTGGCGCTGATCGCGGTCGCGTTGCCGCTCGCCGTGCTCTCGGCGGCGGAGTCGCTGATCTCGGCGAAGGCCGTCGACGACATGTCGAACGGCAAGTCGAGCTACAACGCGAACGCCGAGCTGTTCGGCCAGGGTCTCGGCAACCTCGCGAGCGGCATCTTCGGCGGCATGTCGGTGACGGGCGTGATCGTGCGGTCGAGCGTCAACCTGCAGGCAGGCGCGCGGACGCGTGTCGCGGCGATGGCCCACGGCCTCATCCTCCTCGTCGTCGCCTACTTCTTCGGAAGCCTGCTCGCGATCATCCCGCTCGCGGCGCTCGCCGGTTTGCTCGTCACGATCGCGTGGCGGCTGATCAAGGTGAAGATCGTCATCGACGCGTTCAAGACGCACAAGCTGCACGCGCTCGCGTTCCTCGCGGCCGCTGTTGGCACGACCCTCGGCTACCTGATGACCGGCCTGGTCGTCGGCAGCGCGCTCTACTACCTCGACAAGTGGCTCGAGAAACGAGCCAAGGCGGCGACCAAGGACGCGCCGATCCTGCGTCCGAGCCCGACGATTCGCGCGGTCGTCACGGCCGGGGGGCGCGTCGAGGTGGAGACCGAAACGAACCCCTCCATGCAGGAGCAAGCCGTGTGGTCGCGGCATGTCCGCACCAAGCCGAAGATTCACCCGACGGCCTACGTCCATCCGACGGCCTCCGTGATCGGCTGGGTCGAGCTGGGTCGCGAGGTCAACGTCGCGGCGGACACCTCGATCCGTGCCGATGAAGGTGCGCCGTTCTACATCGGCGATCGCTCGAATGTGCAGGACGGCGTCGTGCTCCACGCGCTCAAGGACAAGTGGGTCCTCGTCGAGGGCAGACGCTGGGCGATCCACATCGGCTCGGACGTCTCGCTCGCGCACCAGGCGCTGGTGCACGGCCCGTCGATGATCGGCAAGAAGACGTTCATCGGCTTCAAGGCGATCGTCCACGACTCGATCGTCGGCGAGGGCTGCTTCATCAGCCACGGCGCGGTCGTGGTCGGCGTCGAGATCCCGCCCGGCAAGCGCGTGCCGAGCGGATGGATCGTCGATAGCCCGGAGAAGGTCGCGCAGTTGCCCGATGCGGAGCACGCGCACGCGCACTTCAACGACGACGTCGTCCAGGTCAACCGCGGCCTGGTCGTCGCTTATGCGCGCAGCACCGATCTCGAATCACCACCCGTGCCCGGACCACAACCCGGCGCACCTCACCCGTTCCACACCAAGCCCTTCTGAAAGGACTGTCATGACGTCTCTCATCGTAGGAATCGCGGCCGGTGCCGGCCTCGTCTTGATCGCGTTGTTCGTGCGCTCCGGCTTCAGCATCGACAACGGCAACATCGCGGTGCTCTCCACGTTCGGGCGCTTCGCGCGCGACAGCAAAGGTGCGGTCGTGACGCTCGAGCCGGGCTTCCACTGGCGTGCGCCGTGGGCACAGGTCCACACCGTATCCCTCGCCGAGCGCAGCGTCGGGCCCGGCCATGCCGAGTCCGCGATCGAGGCGCTCGCCTCGGATGGCACTCGCATCCGTGTCAACGCGCGGTTGCGCTACCGCGTCGATCCGGAGCACGTCGCCACGTTCCTCGCCGAGGCGAAGGATGCACCGCACCACGTCGCCTGGCTGTTTCGGCAGGCCTTGCGCGAGCAGATCGCGCGCTTCGAGCAGCATCCCGGGGAGCTGTCCGCGTACACCGCGATGCGGCTGCGGATGAACGAGCTGCAGCAGCGCGCACTCGAAGCGTTGAAGGAGATCGCGATGGCCGAGTACGGCATCCAGGTGATCGCCGTCGACCTGCTGCAGCTCGATCCACCCGAGGAGCTGGTCGATGCGCTCAACGGCGTGATCACCGCCGAGTCGGAGGCGAACCAGCTCGTGTCGCGCACCGAGCTGCAGTGCCAGCAGCGCACGCTGTCGGCGAATCATGCGGTGACGATCGCGTCCGCCCGCGCACGCGCCCAGGAGCACGAGATCCGCACCGTCGGGGTCGAGCTCGCGTCACTCGCGGATCAAGGGGTGCTGCGCGACTACGTGGCTCGCCGTCGCCTCGAGGTCCTCGGTGGATCGCGTCGTGTGTACCTCAATCACCAACCCACTGGCACCAGGAGCTAGTCATGACCTTCGATGCAAATCATTTCCTGATCGGTCTCGCGATCATCCCGGCTGCCGCACTGCTCATCGTGCTGGTCTTCAAGCGCTTCGCCGTGATCAACCCCGAGAGTCACGAGGTGCTGCGACTTCGCATGGGCAAGCTCGAGGGCCATCACACGGACCCCGGCGTGGTCGGCAATCGGTTCTCGCTGGTCAATCGCTTCATCGTCGTGTCGCGCCAGTGGGACGAGCGGATCTTCCGCGCGATCGAGTCCAACGACTCGCAGGGCACGACCGTCAAGGTCGACCTCCGTGTCACCTTCCGGATCAGCGACGCGAACAAGGCGATGTTCGCGGTGCACGACTGGGAGGAGGCGCTCGAGAGCTCGACGGTGCACGAGGCAGCCGCGGCGATCGCCGGCAAGGAGCGCATGCTGTTCCTGCGCAACGCCCCCGAGCTGTCGACCGCGTTGACCTTGCAGACCCGGAAGACGATGGCGGAGTACGGCATCGAGATCGGAGAGGTCCGGATCCTCAACGTCGAGTTCCGCGCCGAGGTCGCGCGCCAGATGTTCGAGGCGATCGCGGCAAAGCTCGACGTCGCGAAGGGCGAGTACGAGGAACGCGGGCGCACCGACGCGGCGCTGCTCCTCGCACGCACCGAGGAGCTGGTAGCCGAGCTCGAGGCGAAGGCCAAGACCGAGAACCTCAAGGCGGTCGGGCGCGCGTATCACGAGCTCCAAAAACGACCGGAGCTCTTCGATGCGTACACCGATCTCTACCGGCTCTCGCAGCTCGATCCGTCGAGGGTCGTCTCGTTCGATGGCTTCGAGGAGCTGTCAACGGCGGCGCTCGTCGAGTCCGACCTCGAGCGCCACGACAGCCATGTCAACGGCAACGGGGTGAACGTGTCGTAAGCTGCCGGCATGCAGTCACGGCCTCTCGGCAATGGCCTGTTCGTCACGCCGACTCGCCTCGCGCACACCGAGGCGCTAGCCGAGCTGCAGCAGATCATCTTCCCGACGCTGGCGCCCGACCAGCGGTTCACCGCGGCCAACTACGGCAGGCACGTCGAGCTGTTCCCCGAGGGGCAGTGGGTGGTGATCGAGAAGGCGACCGAGCGCGTGGTCGGGTCGACGTCGACGATCCGGACCAGCTTCGACGTCGTGTCGCCCGGCCACACGTTCGCGGGCGTGATCGAGGGTGGCTGGTTGACCTCCCACGATCCCGAGGGTCGCTGGCTGTACGGTGCGGACATCGGCACGCATCCCGAGTTCCGGGGGCGCGGCATCGCGCGCGCGCTGTACGCGACCCGGCACTGCGTGGTCCACGAGCTCGGCCTCGAGGGGCAGCTCACGGTCGGGATGCCGAGCGGCTACGGAGCGGTCCGCCACGCGCTGACCGCGCAGGCGTACTACGACGAGCTCCTCGCGGGAAGGCGCACCGATCCCACGGTCTCGGCGCAGCTCAAGATCGGATTCGAGCCGCGCGGCTTGCTCGAGAACTACCTCGACGATCCGGTGTGCGCCAACTACGGCGTCATCCTCGTGCTACCGGCGTCGCGCGACGTGCCGTTTCCTCAGGAGTCGTCGTCGCTGTCGTCGGCAGGCGAGGGCTTGGTGCCGTCGTAGATCCGGTCGAACACGGCACGCCCATCCGTGGCGAGCGGCTTGCGCGTCTCGGTCAGTAGCTTCTCGGCGCCCTGGAGCGACCACGGGTAGTGGCGCTTTTTCGCCATTGTGAGCTGCTCGGCGGCGCGGGTCAGATCGCGCGGGAGTCCGTCGGCACCCGTGAGGTAGGCGACGCCGAGCTCGAAGTGCGCGCCGCCGGTCGCCAGCTGATCGTCGTCGTAGCGGAGCGACGAGCTCTCCCGTAGATCGGAGCTCAAGGACTCGGCCGCCTTGCGATGCTTCGCGGTCGGCCCGTGCGAGGCGGCGACCTCGAGCCACTTGTACATCTCGTCGTCGGAGGCGCCGTCGGTGAACGGCTGGATCGCGACGACCAGGGCCTCCACATCGCCCTTCAAGGCGAGCGCGGCGAGCTGTGCCGACGTCAGCTTCTTCGCCTTGCTCTTGCCGACCTTCGCGAACGCGCGATCGAGGTCCGTCCCCTTGGCCTTGGGTTTCTTGGCGAGCTTCTTCTTCGGCTTGGTCTTGGCCACGCGCCATTATCACTGCAGATCGGCGGTCTCCTCGCGATCACCCGGTATCATCCGGGGATGCCAGCGATTCGCCGCATCACCGAGATCCCCGGCCCGAACAGCAAGGCACTGCTCGCCCGCCGCGCCGCCGCCGTCGTCGCGGGGCTCGGCAAGTCGACCGACGTGGTGGTCGAGCGTGTCGAGGGGGCGCTGGTCCACGACGTCGACGGCAACACGCTGATCGATCTCGCCGGCGGCATCGGCATGGCGGCGGCCGGGCACTGTCCTCCCGCGGTCGTGCAAGCGGTCCAGCAGCAAGCCTCGCAGCTCCTCCACACCTGCGCGCTGGTCACCACGTACGAGCCGTACGTCGCGCTCTGCGAGCTGCTCAACGAGGTGGCACCGATCGCGGGGGTGAAGAAGTCGATCCTGTCGAACAGCGGTGCCGAGGCCGTCGAGAACGCGATCAAGGTCGCGCGCGCGTACACCAAGCGCGCCGGTGTGCTGTGCTTCGAGGGCGGCTATCACGGCCGTACGCTGCTGACGCTGTCGCTGACTAGCAAGTACGGCTTGTTCAAGAGCGGGTTCGGGCCGTTCGCACCGGAGATCTATCGGATCCCCGCACCGGAGCCGTATCGCAAGCCGTCGCAGCTCACCGACACGCAGTACGTCGAGGCGTGCATCGCGCAGCTCGAGCGCGCGCTGATCGCCCAGATCGATCCGTCCGCGCTCGCCGCGATCATCATCGAGCCGGTGCAGGGCGAAGCCGGCTTCATCCCGATGCCGAGGCGCTTCCTGCAACGTCTCCGCGAGCTGTGCACGCAGCACGGCATCGTGATGATCGCCGACGAGGTGCAGACGTTTGGGCGCACCGGCACGCTGTTCGCGTGCGAGCAGCTCGGGATCGAGCCCGATGTCGTCACCGTCGCGAAGGCGCTCGGTGCCGGCCTGCCGATCGCCGCGACGACCGGGCGCGCCGAGATCATGGATGCACCGCACCTCGGTGGGGTCGGCGGCACCTACGGCGGCTCGCCGCTCGGGTGCGTCGCGGCGATCGAGGCGGTCAAGCAACTGCGCTCGCCGGCGTTCCTCGCGCAGGCCACGCACGTCGGTCACCTGATGTGCAGCGAGCTGATGGCGATGCAGACCGCCAGCAAGCTGATCGGCGACGTCCGCGGCCTCGGCCCGATGCTCCTCATCGAGCTCGTCCTCGATCGCGAGACCAAGGCGCCGGCACCACAGCACGCGATCGCCGTGATCAAGCGATGCGTCGCCCACGGCCTCGTGTTGATCCGCGCCGGCCTGTACTCGAACTGCATCCGCTTCATGCCCCCGCTGGTGATCACCGACGAGCAATTGCGCGAGGCCCTCGCCGTGGTCGCAGAGGCCATCCAGCACGTCGAAGCCAACGGTCCCTAGATCGGGGACAGGATCCACCCCTCCAAGTGATAGAGATTACGAGGCTTCTGGACACGAACGTAAAATCGCGCGCACTCGGCTCGTCCTCGAAGTGGCTTGATCGGGCGATTTTACGTTTGGCTTCAGAACGAGAACGATTCCAGATATCTGCGGGGGTAGATCCTGTCCCCGATTCCAGCATGGGCCGGAGAGCAAGACGATGAAGACGCAGCAGTTTATCGACGGCACGTGGTGCGATGCCGGCAACGGCGGCCGGTGGGACGTGATCGATCCGGCCACCGAGGAGGTCGTCGCGAACGTGCCGTACGGCAACGGCGATGACTGCAAGCGCGCGATCGACGTCGCCCACCAAGCGATGCCGGGTTGGCGCGCGAAGACCGCCTACGAGCGCGGCGCGATCCTGGTGAAGGCCGCGCAGCTGATGCGCGAGAAGACGCGAGCGCTCGCCGAGATCACGACGCGCGAATCGGGGAAGCCGATCGTCGAGGCGCAGCGCGAGTGGCCGGTCGCCGCGGATCTGTTCGAGTACTACGCCGAGCAGGGCAAGCGCGCGTACGGGTACACCGTACCGTCGCGGCTCGCGACCAAGCGGATGCTGGTGCTCAAGGAGCCGATCGGCGTGGTCGGCGTGATCACCGCGTGGAACTTCCCGGCGTACAACCCGGCGCGCGCGATCGCCGCGGCCCTCGCGGCGGGCTGCACCGTCGTCGTCAGGCCGGCGGAGCTGACCCCGTTGTCGGCGATGGCGATCGTCGAGATCCTCGAGGAAGCGGGCCTGCCACGCGGCGTCTGCAACCTGGTCTCCGGCGAGCCACACTCGATCGGTCAGGCGATGCTCGATCACCCGGAGCTCCGCAAGCTGTCGTTCACCGGCTCGGTCGGCGTCGGCAAGCTGCTGATGGACGGGGCGTCGCGCACGATGACGCGGCTGTCGCTCGAGCTCGGCGGGAACGCGCCCGTCCTCGTGCTGCCCGATGTCGACATCGAGTCGGTCGCGAAGGGCGCCGTCGCCGCGAAGTTCCGCAACGCCGGGCAGGTCTGCGTATCGCCGCAGCGGTTCTTCATCCCGCGCGCGCAGCTCGAGGCGTTCGAGGAGATCGTCGTCGAGGAGACGAGAAAGCTCCCCGTCGGTCCCGGCCTCGAGACCACCACGCGGATCGGGCCGATGATCAGCCGGCGGCATCGCGATCGCGTCGAGCAGTTGATCGCCGGCGCGACGGCAGGTGGTGCGCAAGTCCGCACCGGCGGCAAGCGCCTCCAACGCGCGGGCTACTTCCTCGAGCCCACGGTGCTCGGCGACATCGATCGCGCGCTGCCCGCGTTCGCCGAGGAGGTCTTCGGCCCGGTGTTCGCGATGTCGGCGTTCGATCAGCTCGACGACGCCCTCGCCGCCGCGAACAGCACGCGCTACGGCCTCGCCGCCTACGTGTTCGGTCGCGATCAAGCCGCGCTGATCCGTGCGTACGAACAGCTCGACTTCGGGATGATCGGCGTCAACGAGTGGGTGCCACAGGCGATCGAGGCACCGTTCGCCGGTCGCAAGGACAGCGGCGTCGGTCACGAGTGCGGCCCCGAGGGCCTGCTCGACAACCTCGAAACCAAGCTGGTCTCCATCGGTTCCTTGAAGTGACCGAGCGCGTCTTCGACGACAACACCTCGGTCTGGCTCGACGGCGCGCCACCCGACACGCCCGCACCGGCCCTCGCCCGCGATCTCGAGGTCGACATCGCGATCATCGGCGGCGGCTTCACCGGTGTGTCGGCAGCCTACTACCTGCGCAAGCAGAACCCGAGCCTCGGCATCGCGCTCCTCGAGGCCAGGACGCTCGCGAACGGTGCCTCGGGTCGCAACGGCGGGCTCGTGCTCAACGGCATCACGGTGCTCGATCCCGACCCGGAGCTGGTCGTGCGCGAGCACGCGATCACGAACGCCGCGATCGATGATCTCGAGACGCTGATCCGCGAGCATGCTCTCGCCGTCCGGTTCCAGCGCACCGGCTGCTTCAACGTCGCGACCACGGCGAAGTCCGCCGAGGCGGCACAGCGCGAGTGCGAGGAGCTCGGCAAGCGCGGGTTGGCCCTCGAGTGGATCCCGCGCGAGGCCCTCCCCGCCCGACTCGCGGTTCGCGACGCGCACGGCGCGATCTTCGATCCCCGCGAGGGCGTGCTCGCCGGTGTCGATCTGCTGCGCGCGATGCGCCCGGTGCTGCTCGCGCAGGGCGTCCAGCTCTTCGAGCACACCCGGGTCACCAAGATCCGCGAGGGCAGTACCGTCGAGCTCTCGACCGAACACCACACCGTGCGCGCGAAGGCGATCGTCCTCGCGACGAGCGGCTACACGCCCCACCTCGGCTACTTCCGGACCGGCCTGCTCCCCGTGATCTCGCACGTGATCGCGACCGCACCGGTCCCCGCCGAGCTCCTCGCGAAGCTTGGGCTCGACAAGGTCGCCGGCTTCTTCGACGACTCCCCTCGCCTCGCCTACTGCAGCGTGTTGCCGGATCGCCGGATCGTTTTCGGCGGCGGCAGCACCGAGGCGTACGGCTACCAGTTCGGCAACGCCACCGCCTACGACGCTCGCCCCGGGGACGCCGGCGGACGAGCTACGCACGCGACCCTGCTCCGCTATCTCCCCGAGCTCGCCGACATCCCGATCACCCATCGCTGGAGCGGCCCGCTCGATCTCACGCTGGTCCGGCACTGCGCGATCGGCGTGCGCGGCTCGAACGTCTACTACGGCGTCGGCTACTCGGGTCACGGCATCACGCTGGCGAACCTCGCCGGCCGCGTGATCGCGGATCTCTACGCCGGCGATCACGCGCGCTGGAAGGAGGTCGCGTTCTACCAGCGCCGGCCTGCCGGCATCCCACCGGAGCCGTTTCGCTGGCTCGGCTACAACTTGATCTCCCGGATCACCGGGCGCTCGCCGTATAAGAAGCACTGAGATGCGAGCCCTCGTCGCTGCCACGTTCGCCACGGTCCTCGCGCTCGGCACCATCGCGCACGCCGATCGGCTGACGCCCGACGATCTCGCGCGCAAGAACGAGCATGGCTACGTCACCGGGCTCCCGCTGTTCGCGTTCTCGACGGACATCGGCTTCGGACTCGGTGCGCGCGCCTACTACTACTGGAACGGCACGCGTGATGATCCGCGGTTCGCGACCACGCCCTATCTCCATCGCATCTTCCTCCAGGGCTTCGTGTCGACGCGCGGCGTCCAGTACCACTGGCTCGACTACGACGCGCCGCGGATCGCCGACACGCCGTTTCGCATCCGCAGCCAGCTCGTGTTCGGCCGCAACACGGCGAGCAACTACTTCGGTCACGGCAACGCGGCGCTCAGACCGCTGCGCTTTCCGGATGCGCCAGGGCTGACGTTCGAGTCGTTCGCGAGCTACTCGACCGCCCTGCAACAGGTCGCCGGCGGCCAGACGTTCGCGAAGTACGATCAGTTCGATCTCCAGAAGCCCCTGTGGATCGCGAGCATCGAGCGGTTGTTCCTCGGCGATCGCGTGCGCCTGCTCGGTGGCTTGGGCTTCTCGAACGCGACGATCCGCGACTACACCGGCAAGCAAGTCGATGCGCTCGACAGCAAGGGAGCTGCCACGACTGCGACCTCCGCGCCCACGCGGCTCCGCGAGGACTGCGATGCCGGCAAGCTGGTCGGTTGTAGCGGCGGTCGCGAGGGCTGGTTGCGGCTCGGCGTGTCCTACGACACCCGTGACTTCGAGCCGGATCCGAACAACGGCGTGTTCGCCGATCTCGCGATCGACCTCGCGACGTCGGCGCTCGGTTCCGAGTACGACTACGTTCGCCTCCTCGGCGCCGTGCGCGGCTACTGGAGCCCGTTCGCGTCCGATCTCGTGCTCGCCGGCCGCGCCTTCCTCGAGATCCAGACCTCCGAGACGCCGTTCTTCAGCCTCGACGCCCTGCCCTTCACCGAGGACTTCCACCTCGGGCTCGGCGGTCACCGGACGCTGCGCGGCTATCGCCAGGATCGCTTCGTCGGTCGCACGATGGCGGCGACCACCGCAGAGCTGCGCTGGACGTTCTGGCGGTTTCGCGCGTTGCACCAGAAGTTCGCGGTGATCGCGGTGCCGTTCTTCGATCTCGGCCGCAGCTTCGACTCCTCGAAGGCGTTGACGCTCTCCGACTGGCGCGCGGGCTACGGCGCGGCGGTGCGCGTGTCGTGGAACCTCGCCACGATCATCACCGTCGACTACGGTGTCTCGGCAGAGGACACCGGCCTCTACGTCAACTTCCGCCACACCTTCTGATCTCGTGGTACGTCGGCCGTCGTGAAGAAGCTGCCACTTGCCCCGAAGGCCCCGCCGGCCAGGCGCACGCTCGATCTCGCGCGAGAGGTCCGGCAGCTCGACCGCGACGCCCGCCCGATCCTCGCGGTGTGGGAGATCACGCTCGCCTGTGATCTCGCCTGCGGACACTGCGGCTCGCGCGCCGGCCGGGCTCGCCCCGACGAGCTCGACACCTCGGAGGCGTTGGCGTTGGTCGATCAGCTCGCCGAGCTCGGCGTCGTCGAGGTCGTGCTGATCGGTGGCGAGTCGTACCTCCGAGCGGACTGGCTCGAGCTGATCGCCCGGATCGCCGAGCGCGGCATGGAACCGTTGCTGACCACCGGCGGCAAGAACCTGACCTTGGAGCGTGCACGGGCGGCGAAGCAGGCGGGACTGGTCTCGGCGAGTGTCTCGCTCGACGGCCTGGCAGGCACCCACGACCTCCAGCGCGGTGTGACTGGATCGTGGCGCGCTGCGCTCACGGCGATCGAGAACTTCCACGCCGCGGACATCCCGGTGTCGGTGAACACGCAGATCAATCGCCTGTCGATGCCCGAGCTCTCCGAGCTGCTCGAGCTGGTGATCCTGCATCGCGTCCACAGCTGGCAGATCCAGCTCACGGTGCCGATGGGGCGCGCCGCCGATCACCCCGACTGGTTGCTCCAGCCGTACGATCTACTCGAGCTGTTTCCGCTGCTCGAACAGCTCGCCGCGCGGTGCCAGGCTGCCGACGTGCTGCTGTGGCCGGGCAACAACGTCGGCTACTTTGGCCCTCTGGAGACCACGCTGCGAGGGACCCTTCCTCGCGGTCATCACGTTGGCTGTGGTGCGGGGATCTGGGGCATCGGGATCGAGGCCGACGGCACCATCAAGGGGTGCCCCTCGATGGCGACCGCGACCTGGGGTTCGGGAAACGTCCGCGATGCGCGCCTGGTCGAGATCTGGGAGCGCTCCGCGCCGATGCGGTTCAACCGGGGGCGCGGTGTCGAGAGCCTGTGGGGATATTGCGCGACCTGCTACTACGCGGACGTCTGCAAGGCAGGCTGCACGTGGACCTCCGAGGCGTTCCTCGGCAAGCCCGGCAACAACCCGATGTGTCACCACCGCGCGCTCGAGCTGCAGCGTCAGGGGAAACGCGAGCGGTTCGTCCAGATCGCACGCGCGCCCGGGCTGCCGTTCGATCAGGCGGTGTTCGAGCTGATCGTCGAGGACTGCTAACAACGGCGGCGGCGCTCACGCGCACGTACGTGCGTGGAGCGGCGGACTCAGTTGTCAGACCAGGCGGCGCCGTGCCGGCGGTGCGCCGTACGGCATGGGCGTCGCGTGCGGGTTGTAAGGCGGGATATAGATGTTGATCGTTGCTCGAGCGACCTGACCTGCGGTGACGGCGACCATCCCGCCCGAGGGCGAGTGGCGGGGATGGCCATCGTGCGTCTGATAGCGGTAGTTCCCCGGCGGCAGGTTCGCGAACGTGACGACGCCACGCGCATCGGTCTGCGCGGCGCGCGGAGGCTGGTCGCCGCCGAGCAGTTGAACGTCGCGTCCGCTCACCGGCGTGGAGCCATTGGAGACCACCACGAACACCACGGTCCCGGTCTTCGAATCGACCGGAGTGCCGTCTGCCTCGTGCTTCGTCACGATCTCGTTCGGCGGCGGATCCGCGACCTTCGCGTTGCCAGTCCAGCATGCCGGCGCGACCAGCGCGGTGCTCGCGAAGATCGCGGCGCGGGTCAGCTTGCTCGGCGCGCGGGCAGAGGCGCGCGGGACCGGCGTCCCGCAGAACGGGCATGTCTGATCCGCGGCTGCGACGTGACGGCGACAGGAGGGGCATGGGCTCAGCACCCTCCGAGGCTAGATCGAGTCGAGCCAGGTGGTGATCTGAATCGCCACGGAATCGTCCGTCGCGCCGTCGCCGTAGTCGCGCACACTGGCGGCGTGGTCGACGTGACGACCGAGGAGGTGATCGAGATGCGGCAGGTCGAGAACCGTGGTCACCCCACCGGCGAGCTCGGCGATCCGCGCCTGGTCTCGAGCGTCGACCACCCAATCATACTCACCTCGCACGACGAGCACCGGGACGTCGATCGCGCGCCAGGCGGCCTCGAGCTCGAGGCGTGCGAGCTGCGCGTGATAGCTCGCGGCGCGGCCGTTGAGCTCGCCCGTCTCGGTGAGCCGCTGCATCGAGCGCGTGGCCTCGACGATCTCTTGCGCGGATGCCCCGCGGTCTTCGAGCTGACGCCGCACGCTGTCGATCAGGCATTCGATCCACGGCATCACCGGAGCGCCGTACACCACGATCCCTCGGACATCGGGCACGTTGGCCGCGACGAGCGGCGCCATCATGCCTCCCACCGAGTGACCGAACAGCACCAGCGGCACCCGCTCGGCGCGGGCACGACCGACCGCGTACTCCAGCATGGCGCGGACATCGCCAAGCTCGGTCTCGAAGTCGGTGTCGCGACACGGTCCACCCTCGCTGTCGCCGACCCCCCGCTTGTCGAAGCGGATCGATCCGTAGCCGACCTCGGCCCACCCTCGCACCAGGGCGTGCAGCGGCGACTCGGGTGCGAGCGAGTGATCGACCGACTCGCACGCGATTCCCTGGATCACCAGCACCAGGCCGCGCGTGGGAGCTACCTCGATGATCCGGAGCCGAGCGCCTCCCACCGCGAGCTCGCCATAGCGCTCGCCCGGTCGCTCGGGCATCGAGACCGTGTCGACGGTCGAGACGTGACGGTCGGTGCCACGCAGGTAGACGAGCTCGGTGGTGGCATCCGCCCCGGCGTGCCGCAACGCCGCCGACAGCTCGCAGAGATCGCGCACCGACCGACCGGAGATCGAGATCACCAGATCGCCACCGACGAGTCCGGCCGCCGTTGCCATGCCGGTCTCTGCAACACTGGCGATTCGCATGCCGTCACCGGCGAACGCCTCGCGATCGTCAGGGAGCTCGGCACCGAGGACGGCACGACGCGGCAGCACCAGACATCGCGTGTACCATGTCCATCGGAGCACATGCGCTTCGCCCTCTTCCTGCTGCTCGCGTGTGGCGATGGTCCGAACAAGACCACCGTACGAGGGGAGCCCACGCTCGAGACCTTCGAGAGCAAGATGTGCGCGTGTCGCGATGCCGCCTGCGCGAAGGCGGTCGTCGTCGAGATGGCCGCGTGGAGCAAGAAGGTGAAGGCGGTGCGCGACAACCTCGAGGACACGGCGAAGACGATGCAGCGCTACAACGCGTGCATGGCCTCCGCTTCGCGCAAGCGCTGAGTCAGCGTCGCTTCTTGTAGAGATCGCCACCCGGTTCGTCGGGCTCGGGCGGCTTCTTCGTGACCGGCGTGACCACCGGCTGCTTGGCAACCGGCGGCTTGGCAACCACCGGCTGCTTGGCAACCACCGGCTGCTTGATCGGCTCCTTCACGACCGGTTCCTTCACGACCACCGGTTCCTTCACGACCGGTGGTTTCGCGACGGACTCCTTCGCGAGCTCCTTGTCGATCGGCTTTCTCGGCAGCGTTTCGTCGACGATCGGCTCCACGGCTGGCTCCTTCGCCTTCGGGAGCTCGACCTGGATCGGCGCGACCGTGGGAGGCGTGGGCAGCGGTTGCGTGGCGGTGTCGACCGCCTTGTCGGCGTGACCACCGAGCCAGCCCTGCGAGGACGCGACGTAGGCGCCGCCACCGCCGAGCCCGAGGAGGATCAGCGCGGTCGACGCGATCACCAACCCGCGGCGCCGCGGCTTCTCCACCGGCATGGCCGCGACCTGGCCACTGCTCGCGCCGATGCTGGTCGATGACCTCGACTGCGGATTCGCGGCCGTCGACATCGGCGTCGGCCGGCCGAGGATCGTCGCGACTTCGGGTGACAACAACGACGGCTGCGAGCTCGAGATCGGGTTCGCGCCCAGGACGTGCCCGGTCATCCGGCCCATCTGCGCATCGATCCCACGCGAGCCGCGCCGGCCGAGCAACCGCGCGGTCTGCTCGACGGCCGCGCGCGCCGCCACGGGATCCGATGCGAACGGCATCAGATCGAAGGACAGCTCGGCGACCGTCTGATAGCGGCGATCGATCGGCTTCTCGAGGCAGCGGAACACGATCTGGCGCAGCCCCTCGGGGATCTCCGGGCACTCCATCGCCACCGGCGGATCCATGCCGACCTTGAGGCAGAGCTCCGAGTAGACGTCGGAGCGGAATGGCCGCGCACCCTCGAGCAGCTCGTAGAGCACGACACCGAGGGACCAGATATCGCTGCGTGCATCGGCCTCGCGCGACGACCGCATCTGCTCCGGCGCCATGTACGACGGCGTGCCGATCACCGATTGCGTGCTCGTCAGATCGCTCGTGCCCTCGGGCGCGGTGGCGATGCCGAAGTCGAGCACCTTGAGGATCGGTGACTGGTTCGGCGGCTGCGTGACGAAGAAGTTCGAGGCCTTGATGTCGCGATGGATGATGCCGAGCGCGTGTGCCTCGGCGATCGCCTCGCACGCCTGGAGGATCAGATCGACGGCGATCGAGGGATCCTGCGCACCGTGGTGCTTGATGATCGCGTTGAGGTCCGCACCTTCGAGGTACTCCATCACGATGTATGGGACCTGCGTCTCGGGGAACCTGCCGACGTCGTGAACCCGCGCGACGTGCGTGCCCTTGAGCTTGACCGCGGCCTTCGCCTCGCGGAGGAAGCGCGCGACGATCTCCTGGCGCTCCATCATCTCGGGGAGCAGGCACTTGATGGCGACGAAGTCCTCGAGGTCGATGTGCTTGCACTTCAGCACCACGCCCATGCCGCCTTCACCGATCACCGAGACGACGAGGTACTTGCCGAGCAGCAACGAGCCAGGAGCCGGATGGCGACCAAGGACCTTGGTCTCCATCTCCATCGAGTCATCACTACTGAACTCGTTCCGCCCCACGAATCTCGAGTGTAGTGGATCTGTTGGCCGGGTTCCACGAACCCGTTCGGAGGAACGATGTAGGTGTCAGGGGAACACGGTGATCCGCGCGTAGTTGCCACCGAACGTGTTGCCCGAGAATCCGAAGCAGCTCCCCGAGGCCGCGATCGTCAGCGTGTTCTGCCCACCGCGCACGTAGCCGGTCGCCGTCACATTCCAGGTGTTCACGGTCGGTGGCACGGGTGAGACGCCCATGGCGAACGCCTGCGCGGGATCGCAGTTGCAGTTACCGCCGACCACCTGGAAGGCGCCGGTGTCGTTGCCGTTGAGCGAGGTCCCCAGCGGGTGATCGCCGATGCACTCGATCCCATGCTCGAACTCGAGCTGCACCACCGACGGCTGGAAGGGGGAGTCGTCGAACCAGGTGACGCCGGTCGGAAGGCCACCACATCCGTCGTACAGGTTCAGCCCGGTGCCATCACAAGAGAAACCCTGGTTGATCAGACCCGCGGCGCTGACGAGGTAGACCCGCGGATCGAACTGGCAGTTGCCGTTGCAGCCAGCGCCACCGTCGCATTGCTCGACGCCGAACCGTACGAAGCCGTCACCGCAGAACGCGACGCGACAGTCGACGCACGCATCGTTGTTGCTGCCGTTACCGTCCTCGCACTGCTCGCCGCGCAGGCCATTGACGGTGCCGTCGCCGCAGAACGCGGTCGTGCAGTTGACGTCGCAGTCGGCGGTGCCCGCCGCGCCGCCATCGCACTCTTCGGGGGGCGTGGTGGCCGGATCCTGGATCCCGTTGCCGCACGCTTCGTTCGATTGGCAGTTCGCGCTGCAGCCGTCGCCGCCTTGGAGATCGCCGTCGTCGCAGGTCTCGCCCTTCGCGAGATCGATGACGCCGTTGCCGCAGGTCTCGTCGCTCTTGCAGTCGTTGCTGCAACCGTCACCGCCGAGGAGGTTGCCGTCGTCGCAGGTCTCTTCGGTGGCCTC
Organism: Deltaproteobacteria bacterium; assembly: GCA_031385555.1. Classification (GTDB taxonomy): domain Bacteria; phylum Myxococcota_A; class Polyangia; order Haliangiales; family Haliangiaceae; genus JABFXX01. Next base: position 32,003 of record JANNBP010000367.1, read on the forward strand.
GTCGACCACGCCGTTGCCGCACGTCTCGTCGCTCGTGCACGCAGCGCTGCAGCCATCGGCGGCGGCGGTGTTGCCGTCGTCGCAGACCTCGCTACCTTCGACGACGCCGTTCCCGCACTCGGGATCGAGCTCCGAGGGTTCGTCGTCGGCGCGCTCCGCGACATGGATCTCGCACGCCGCGAGACACAACACGATCGCCAGCGCACGCCCCATCATGTCGATGCTACGCGCACGCGCGGCGCGTCAGCAACCCTCTTCGACGACGTGGATCAGCAGGTTGCTCACACTCCGCAGGTTCTCCAGCTTGCAGCGCCGACCCATGCGGAATCCCTCGAGACTGAACGGTCCCACCGGCATGCCCGCGAACGCCGTCCCACTCTCGCCGGTCGTCATCGCCGCGGGATCGAGCGTGCCGAACGGCTCGGCACCGAAATACGCGGCCCACGGGATCGTGCCCGGCGGGCTCGTCAGCGGCGATCCCGAGTCGACGGCGACGGCTTCGCCGACGACCGGCGTGAGGTTCGTCGACGTGTAGCGCACGAGAAATCCACCCGTGGTGTTGTCCGGTGGGATCGCCAGCTGCGTCGCCCACTCCACCGTCGTCGACTGCAGCACGGCGAACGCGGCGAGCCCGCGATCCTCGCCGACCTCCGCGGGGCGATCCAGCACCAGCCGCGCACTCGCTTGAAACCCGCTGATCGCTCTGAACGTCACCGCGATGTCGACCACCGTGCTGTCGAGGTCGGGCACGACAAACCGCCCGCAGTCGTCGATCGATCCCGCGATCTCACCCGCGACGTTGTCGAACAACGACTGTGCGGGAAGCCCGGCGACTTGTAGCGCGCATGGCCCCTCGACGTTGCCGGCGACACACACCTCGCCAGTCGGTGCCGCGACCCGCAGCGGCGCCCCACCCGTCGCGAACACCTGCCCGCACACGGAGCGCCCTGTCGACGACGTGCACGCCACCGGCTCGCCATCACACACGCCCGGTGCGTCGGTTCCCGCGTCGGTCTCGCCGAGCGTGGTCTTGTCGAGGCCGAGCACCTGCGCGCAACCGCCGAGCAACACGATCGCGAGGAGGCTCTTCACAACGGGCCTCCGAGCGCGACGCCGATGTGATCCGGCCCCACCTGCGGCGACAGCACGAGCTGCTTCTCGGTGATCTTCGGCGTCTTGCTGGTCAGCACGAACCACAGCCCGACCCCGACGAGCGCGACACCACCTGCACCGACGAACGTCATCGCGTTCGCCTTCTTGCGTGCGCTCCTCGTGGCCTCGAACGCGTCCTGCGTCTCGCACGTGTTCATCGGACACGCGACGAGGGCATCGGCGTAGTCCTGGCGCGCGACCAGCGAGACGTAGCCGGCGACGCCGAGCGCCACCCCACCACCGGCGAGCATGCCGATGCCGCCGTAGAACTTGCCCTGCTTGCGCTGCCCGCCTTTGACGATCAACTTCACCTCGGGCCGTGGCACGTCGATCGTGATCTTCTTCTTCTCGCCTTGTTTGACGTCGACGATCGTCTCCTTCGGTGGCTTGCCGGTGAGTCGCGCGACGATCGTGTGCTTGCCGGGCTCGATGAGTTGATCCTCGACGAGCTTCGCCCGCTCGATCTCGTTGCCGTCGAGCATGAACGTGGTCGCGGGGTCGGCGTCCTTCGGGATCTCGACGATCAGGTGCGGCACCTTCGGCGCGAGCTCGGCGACCTTCGCCGTCGCGCCCTTCTCGCGATCGTCGGCGTGTTGCTTCGCCATCGTCTCGGCCTCGAGGTACCAGCGGTACGCGGCCGTGGTCTTGCCCCAGGTCTCGTAGCAGAGCGCGATGTTGAGCAGCGTGCCGATCGCCGGATCCGAGGCCTCGCTCTGCTCGAACGCGGTGCACGCGAGCGCGTACTCCTTCGCGGCGAGGTAGCGGCGGCCGTCGTCGAACAGCTTGTCGGCGCGGATCTTCTCGGGCGACGCCGGCGGATCCGGTGGCTTCGGGGGCTTCGGCGTCTTCGGCGCGGGAGGCTTCTTCTGCGGCGCGGCGCCGACGGTGCTACCCAGCGCGGCGCTTGCCACGCAGATCGCGATCACGGCGGCGACGACCCTCATCGCCGAAAATCATAACCCGGTTCCCGTGTGTTCAGCGAACTAGCACGCGGCCCGAGCGTGCCGGAACCGTCACGGCGACGGTGCCGTTGGCCTTGACGGTGAACGTCTTGCCATCGTTGCCCGGCATGATGTCCTGGAGGACCGTGCCCGCGGGGAACGTGCTGAGCACGCAGTCGCCGCCCTCATCGGCCGGCGCGCAGGTCTCGCTGTCGACCTCGCCGGAGTTGAGGACCACGAGCGCCGTCTCGTTCGGCGACTTGCGCTCGAACGCGAAGATGCCGGCATCGCGGCGCGGCCCAGCGACCGTGGTCGACCACAGCGGCGACACGGTGCCCTGGCGCAGCGCCTCGTTGTCCTTGCGCATCGCGATCAGTCCCTGGACGAGCTTGAACGTCTCGTGATCGGTGGCGAACGGCTCGTAGCCCATCGTCTTGTTGCCGCCGAACATGTCCTCGCGGTTCTTCGGATCGACGCCGCCCGCGAACAGCTGCTCGGTGCCGTAATAGATGCAGGGGATGCCGTCCCACGTCATCAGGTACATCAGCGCGGCGCGCAGCACGTTCGGATCGGGCTTCTCGAACAGGAACCGCGGGAGATCGTGGTTGTCGAGGAAGTTCACCATCAGCTGCTGCGGCGCGAGCCCGACGCCACCCTTGTCGGGCATCGCATGCGGCGTGTCCGCGTACGTCGGCCCGGCGGCGAACCCGTTCGTCCCGCAGAACGGATCGTTGGTGTTGCGCCCGGTGCGCGAGTTGAACAAGCACTCGAGGTTCTTGGTCGGCTGGTTCTGCGCGAACACGGCGTCGATGCCGCGGTACTTCTGCGAGAAGTAGAACATCGAGTCGAAGCGACCGAACGAGCCGTCGGCGTCACTGCCGCCCCAGGTGTAGGAGCCGATCAGCTCGTCGTTGCCGTCGAAGCCTTCGCCGAAGATGAAGAAGTTCTGCTTGCCGAGCGATGTGGCCTTCGCGCGCATCCGATCGTTGAACTCACCCCAGAAGCCACGCACGTTGCGCGCGGTCTCGGGGCGATCGATGTGCTTGACGGTGTCGATCCGGAACCCATCGAAGTCGGCGACCTCGATCCAGTACTCGAACGAGCGGATCAGCGCTTCCTTGGCGTCCGGGTTGTCGGTGTCGAGATCCTTCAGACCACCGGGGAAGTCGCCGCGCGTCTCCTGCTCGCGGACGAAGTCCTTCGTGTAGTCGGCCTCGTGCCACCACACGTAGACGCGGCCCTTGCGGTTGTACCAGCTCGCGTCGTCGAACCACGGCTTGTCCTCGGGCCACCCGAACCAGTCGGGCGGGCGGGGCGGCGGCGTGCGATTGATCTCGGGCCAGTCGGTGAACCGAATGTCCGCTTCGCCGGAGTAGCCGAGCGACGTCCAGCCCTGGATGCCCCGCGGGTCGTAGTCGGGATCCCATTCGATGATCCGCTCGAGGTAGTCCTTACCGTCGACGCAGTAGGTCAGCTCGTCGGTCGAGCAACTGCCCGGGTTCTGCTCGCAGATCTGCAGGCAGCTGTGCGCGAAGCCCCCGCCGCTGATCGTGTCGTCGGGCTGACCGTTGCCGTTGATGTCGTAATAGAACAGCTGGCCGACGTGGTTGGTGACGACGTCGAGGACGACGAGCATCCCCTTCGCGTGGGCCTTGTCGACGAGCTCGCGCAGCTTCGTCAGGTCACCGAAGTGAGCGTTGGGGCGGAGGAAGTCCTGCGTCCAGTAGCCGTGGTAGCTGGAGAACCCGGCATCCTCTTCGGTGTTCTTGACCACTGGGGAGATCCACAGCGCGGTGACGCCGAGGTCCTGGAGGTAGTCGAGGCGATCGATCACCCCCTGCCAGTCACCGCCGTGATGACGACCGGGGACGCTCGGGTAGACGTTGATGTCGTTGTTCGGATCGCCGTTCGAGAACCGGTCGATCACGATCTGGTAGATGACCTGGTCGCGCCAGTCGAGCCCGACGTTGGCCTGGTGCGGCCCGTCCGCCGGGTGTTCGAGATCGTTGGCGCCGCCGCAGGCGAGCAACGCCGAGCCTAGGATCGCAGCAACGAGACGTGACATCGGGGCCATGGCGAGCACGATTCGTGCCCCGGGAAGCCCCGCAGGATCAACAGGTTATTGATCACAGACACCTCGAAACGTTGCGATCGGCAACAAGGGTTGTTGCCCCTGCGAACCTGGCGCCGCAACGCGCGTACGCCGGCTCTCAAAGCGGTCGCGTAACTCGGGTGGCCGCGCTACTACGAGGAATGGCTCAGCCGGCAGGGAGTCGGGCGGGAACGGTCGCCCGATTCGTGACGTTGGTCATCCTGCGCGGTGTGTGGCTGAGCTTGATGATCCTGACCCCGCTGTTCGGGTTCTGGCTCGCGTCGTCGCTCGCCGCCTACAACAACGGTTCGCAGTGGCTGAACCTGCTGCTCGGGCTCGCACTGTTCCCGCTCGTGCCGGTCGGCTGGGAGCTGCTCTCGGTGTGGCGGCGCAGTCGGCAGGAGCAGTCGAGCAAGCAGTACCTGACGCGGATCGATCGCCTCGTACTGCGGACGCTGATCGTCAACGGCGTGTTCCTCGCCGTCATCCTGTACTTCTCGCGCGCCACCGCCTTCACCGCGCTCGGCCAGCGCGGCGACTGGATGCTCGACGGTCACGACGGTCCGGTCGCGAGCACGATCCGCGGGTTTCTCCTCGGGATCGCCGACAAGCTCGACGGCAAGAAGCTCGCGACGAGCGACCGCTACGGCGACAGCGACAAGCCGCCCGAGCCGTCGACCAAGGAAGAGCAAGCCACGCCGCAGCCCGTGAAGCCCGGAGAGGTCACGCCGCCGAAGACCGCGATCGGCTGGCCCCTCGACGACGCTCCCGACGACAAGGTCACGAACATGCCGGAGGCGGCGAAGGCCTCGATCGCCTCGGCCGGCGCGTACTTCAAGGAGCAGTTCACCGACAAGAAGCTACGGGTCAAGGCGATCCACGACTTCGTCGCGCTGCGGCTCGTCTACGACGACAAGGCGCTCGAGGGGATCCTGAAGCGCGACTTCGCGAACGTGCCTCCCCAGACGGCGGAAGCCGTGTTCGCCGCGAAGACCGGGGTCTGCGAGGGCTACGCACGGCTGATGACGGCGCTCGGCGCGGCGGCGAACGTCGAGATCAAGTATGTCACCGGCTACATCCGCGATGCCTCGCGGCGCGTGGCGCTCGGCTCCGAGGCGTCGATCAAGGCGGCGCTCGAGGGCTACAGTCACGCGTGGAACGCGGTGCTGCTCGACGGAGACTGGTTCCTGATCGACACCACGTGGGACGATGCATCGCCAGGCGGTGCGGACAAGCCGGTGCGCTCGACGTACCTGTTCACGCCGCCCAGGCTGTTCGCGTTCGACCACCTGCCCGAGGACCCGGCGTGGCAGCTCGTCCTCAAGCCGATCTCCGAGGGTGACTTCGCGCGGCTACCGATGATCGCGCCGGAGATCGGGCGCTACGGCCTGACGCTCGAGTCGCCGAACCGATCACAGGTCAGCGTGTCGGGGCGCGTCGAGCTCGTCCTCGACAACCCGTATGGCGCGCAACTCCTCGCCTCGGCCAAGCCCGAGCGCGGCGGTACCGAGGTGACCTGCAAGGACAGCTCGACCGCGGGCAAGACGACGGTGACCTGCGACCTCGAGGCCGGTGAGTTCGAGGTCCGGCTGTTCGCCGCACCGGCCGGGACCCGTGCGGGCCGCTACGGCTACGTAGGGTCGATCCTGGTCAACAGCCGGTAGGGCCTGTACCAAGTCTGCACAGGTGGCCGGTGTCACTGCCAGTCAGGCCGTATTCGGCAGCGGCGTACGCTAGGATATGCCGGTGTCGGCCACCAGTAGAGATGCGGGTCGCGCGGTCTCGTTGCGATCGGCTATCGAGGCGACTCGTCGTCTCGACGAGCTCGGCACGGCGCGCTGGATCGAAGCGGCTGCAGAAGCAGTTCACAAGGCGCAGGCGGGAGGTCAGCCGATCGGCAAGCTGGTCCCCGAGGCGCTGTCCATGCGCGGCGGCGACGTCGTGCTCGATCTACCTCGGGTGGGGTCGATCGCATACACCGCACCGGAGCGGTTGCGCGGAGGCTCCGGCGATCGGCGCAGCGACGTGTGGTCGCTCGGCGTGATGCTGTGGGAAGCGCTCGCGCATGTTCGCTTGTTCGAGGGCACCACCGACGAGGCGCTGCGCAAGGCGGTCGAGTCCGCCGAGATCGTGCCCGTCAACGAGATGAACGCGAACGTGCCGGCGGAGCTCGGCGCGATCTGCACGAAGGCGCTCGCTCGCGATCCCGCGGGTCGCTATCAGAGCGCGAAGGTGATGGCCGCCGAGATCTCGGCCGTGCTCGACGACGCGGGATATCCCGAGGGGACCGATGCGATCGCGACGTGGATCGCGAAGGAGCTCCCGGTCGCGCCGGTCCCGCTCTCGATCCCGCCGTCGGCCGCCGTCCCTGCGCCGCTCCAGCCGACGCCGAGCAAGCTGCACAACCAGACGATGATGGGGTTGGCCCCCTTCGGTCAGGAGCTCAAGCCGCCAGTCCTTCCGGCCGCCAAGCCTCCGGTCGACAACAAGACGCAGCCGCTGACGATGATCGATATCATCGAGCACCGCCCGGCGACGCCGTCGGTCATCCCGCTCGACAATCCGATCATCCCGCTCGACGTCAAGAAGGGTTCGGGACACGGTCCCGATCACATCGTCCACGACACGCTGCCAGACGTCGTCAAGCCGGCGTTCCTCGAACGCAAGCCCGAGCCTGGCAATGTGACCAAGGGCTGGGAGGTGGTTCCGGAACCGAGCGAGCCCAAGCCCGAGGTCAAGGCAGACCCGCCGCGCGCGAAGAGCGACTCGAAGTCGTCGCTGCCATCATGGGCAACGCGACCGGGCAGCACGCCACCATCGGCGACGCCGGCCCAACCGATCACGTCCGCGGTGCCGTTCTCGCCGAGCCAGACGCTCCAAGGCATCTCGAACCCCGGCATCAAGCCACCGATCGAGGTGTCGATCGCAGCACCGGCCTCACCCGCCTCGATCGCGCCGAACATGAAGCTGCCGGATGCGCCCCCTGGTGCGACGGTGAGCGCCCACAAGCCGTTCAACACCACGTCGATCGTCGGATCGGCGATCTCGAACGCCATCCCGGGCGTGCCTGCGGCGTTCTCGGGGAATCGCACCGCGACGATGGGATCGAACGCGATCATCGAGGCGGTCAACGCGTCGGTGTCGGCGGGGAATCCGCCGGTGGCCGTCGTTGCGGCACCTATGGTCCCCGCGGCTCCCGTGCTGCCCTCGCCCGCGCCGATTGTCGCGGCGCCGGTCGTCGCATCCGTGGTCGTCGCTCCGCTCAAGATCTCCGAAGCGGAGACGGTGAACACGCCGGCCGTGACCCTCCCACCACCCGTCGCGATCCCGAAGACGCCCGATATCCGCACGGTCAGCTGGGACGACGGCGCGAAGAAGGCCTCGTCGAGCGCCGCAGCGACCCTCGAGAAGCCGACCACGCCGAACACCGCGATCGCGAAGTTGCCGCCGCCGGCCGACGATGACTTCGCCGAAAAGGAGACGTCGTCGACGAGTGGCTCGACGGCGAGTGCCCAGCATCGCGCGATCAGGGAATCGACGGCGCGTGGCGATCGAACGAACAAGGGTGACCTGCTCGCAGGCTGGGGCGTCAGCACGGCGGAGCATGAAGCGCTCCGCGACGGCGATGACGATCCGTTCGAGGCCGATCAGAGGAAGGCGAAGAAGCGCCTGTTCATGATCATGGGCGGTGCGGTCGCGGCCGTCGTCATCGTCATCGTGATCGCGTTCGCGATGTCGAGTGGGAAGAAGGAAGAAGATCCCGTCGCCAAATCGACGACGCCGATCGGAGATCCCACGCAGGCCGGCGGCGGCCAACTCGAGCCACCGAAGCAAGAACCGCCGAAGCAGGAGCCCGTCGTCGAACCGCCGAAGCAAGACGGCTCGAACGGATCGGCAGCGGAGCCCCCGAAGCAGGAGCCGGTTCCGGAACCGAAGCAGGAGCCGGCGATCACGAAGGTCGAGCCGCCCGAGCCGAAGCAGCCGGACCCGGTGATCATCAAGCCCGAGCCGAAGAAGCCCGACCCCGTCGTGGTCAAGAAGCCCGAGCCGAAGAAGCCCGACCCCGTCGTGGTCAAGAAGCCCGACCCGAAGAAGCCCGACCCCGTCGTGGTCAAGAAGCCCGAGCCGAAGAAGCCCGACCCCGTGGCGGTCAAGCCCGGCAAGGTCGACGCTGCGACGGCGTACAAGGCCGGCTTCCAGCTCTACGTGAAGGGCGACACCAACGGGGCGTTGACCTCGTTCAAGGAAGCACTCGCGAGCAACCCGGGCTACGCGCCGACGTGGCGTGGCATCGGACTCGTGTACGAAAAGCTCGGCCGCAAGTCGCAGGCTGTGACGGCGTTCAAGCGATATCTGGAGCTGTCACCCGGTGCGGGTGATGGCGATCAGATTCGCAATCGACTGGAGAAACTCGGGTCATGAAACGCTCGTTGATGATTTTCTCGGTGCTCCTTGTACTCGGAGTGATGGCCGGTACGGCCTTCGCGCAGAGCAAGGTGTTGATCCTCCACTCCGAAGGCAAAGCCGACGCCAAGACGCGGCAAAAGATCGACGGCGCGCTCGTCCAGCTGGCGAAGCAAGGCCCCGACACGATCACGCCCGGCGAGATCACGTTCGCCGAAGCGGCGGAGATGGTCGGCTGCAGCAAGGCGGAGGACGCGGGCTGCCGCAATCAGGTGATCGATGCGCTCGGCGTCGACGAGCTCGTGATCGTCACCGTCAACCCGAAGGCCCCGGGCTTCGAGGTCAGCGTGCGACGCGCGAAGAAGGGTGGCGCGGTCCACGACGCCGCGACCACGGTGGCCGCCGACAAGACGGATCTCACCGCGCTCGGTCCGCTGTTCGGCATCAAGGCGATCACGCCCGTCGGTCCGCAACCGGTAGATCCGAAGCCGATGGATCCGAAGCCGTTCGATCCCAAGCCGGTGGACCCGAAGCCGATGGATCCGAACCCGATCAACGTCATCGATCCGAAGCCCGTCGATCCGAAGCCCGTCGCTCCGGCGGTCGTCCCCAAACCCGTCGAGCCCACGCCGATCGTCGTCGCCAAGCCGCCGAAGGATCGCCGCCGGTTGACGATCGCCGGCATGGCGACCGGTGGTGGCATGGCGTTCCTCGGCTTCATCCTGTGGACCGCCGCCTCGGGCGTGCAGGGTCAGATCGATGAGGCTCCGACGCGCAGCCGCGATGACCTCGCGAGGCTCGCCGACCTCGAGAACAAGGGCGACACCCTCGCCGGCTTCGGCAACGTCTTCTTCGTCAGCGGCGTGATCCTCGGTGGCGTCAGCACGTACTTCTACATCAAGAACCGCAGGGCGCACGCGACGGAGAAGCGCGAGAAGCCCACCTCGACGGCGTGGTTCGCGCCGGCGGTGTTCGATCACGGCGCGGGTGTCTCGCTCACCATCGGAGGACGGCCATGAGATTCGTTTGCTTGTTCGTTTTCCTCACCGCCTGCTCGATCAACCACCGCAGCGATCAGTTCGCCTGCGAGAACACACAACAATGCGAGTCGAACCAGACCTGCCAGGACGGGTTCTGCGTCACTGGCGGACAGCCGCCGACCGACGGTCCGACACCCGACCCGGACGGCCCGATCCCGCCGGACAGCTTCGTGTGTCCCCCGCAATGCACGTCGTGCAACGCGCAGACGAACACCTGCACGATCGACTGCAACAACGCGGCGGCGTGCACCGGCGCGATCAACTGCCCGACCGGCTTCAACTGCAACATCCTGTGCACGCGCAACGACCTCTGCCAGAACATCAACTGCTCGCAGGGTCAGTCGTGCACGCTCGAGTGCAAGGGTAGCAACACGTGCCGCAACGTGACGTGTGGTCCTGGTAAGTGCGACATCAACTGCGTCGGTCAGGGCTCGTGCCGCGGCGTCGATTGCGACGCGTCCTGCGCGTGCGACGTGACGTGTGGCAACAACGCGAGCTGCCTCACGGTGTCGTGCCCCGAAGTGAACGGCGCGCCGTTCCAGTGCGACGGCATCCGCCCCAACGTGTGTCGGAGCGAGCCCGACGGCTGCGATACCTGCCAGTAGGCCGGCTTCGAGCCGACGGGAGGAGAGCCTGCCTGGCTCGTCTGGAGTCGAACCACCACTCGGCTTCCACTCCTGACGAGCCTGCCGCTCAGACACCTGCCTCGGCTCAGCGCTGGTAGGTGCTGCTGTTGAACCACCACTCGGCTTGCACGCCGAGGAAGTGGGTCCACTTCTGGTCCTGCCGCGGATCCTGGTCGACGAAGACGTCGCGTGCCGCCGCGTTGTGGTGCGCGGCGCGATAGACCAGGCGGATCTGGGGCCGGTCGTAGCCCGACGCGCCCATCGGCGAGAACACCAGCATCGGTGCGATCTGGAACACCGCCGGATCCTCGGCGCGCTGGGTCACCGGGTTGAGGCCCCGCGGGAAGCGCGCTTGATACGACAGGTCGGCGCCGGCGAACACGCCATGGCTGAGGGCCGCGAGGGGGCGGGCCGCGATCGCGTACTCCCAGCCGTCGTCGAAGTCGGTGCTGTTGCTGTCGGCGTCGACGAAGCGGCGCGACAGCGCACCGAACATGATGTTGCCGAGCGGGTGATCCCAGTTGCCCGAGGCGCCGAACGACAGTTCGCTCGCACGCTTCGCCTTGAGATCGCTGTCGAAGCTCGTCGGCGGTGCGATCTCGTCGAACGCCGCGAGGCCTCGTGCATACCGAGCGAACACGTTGAGGTGACGACGGTACTTCTGCTCGACGGGGGCGTAGCCGAACGTGCCGAGCTGCGCGCCGATCAGATAGCCGGTGTCGGACGGAAGGTTCTCGACGGTACCGTCGGTGCGGCGCTGTCGAATGCCGTCGCCGAGCGCGTGGACCTCGCCGTGGACCTTGAGCTTGAAGTTCGCGGTGTCGGGGCGATCGATCATCAGGTAGGTCGCCGACGCGCTGCCGATGATCCGCTGGCGATTGAGCTGCACGATCGTCCGCGCGCCCTGCTCGGGATCTGGAACCTCGATCTCCTGGAACTGGAACTCGCTCGGCTCCTCGAGGCGATTGAAGCCGACGTGGGCAGCGAGCTCGATGACGTCGCCTGATCGGGAAGAACCGTCGCTACGCACCGCGCTCTCCGACTTGCGGAACAGCACGCCGCCGCCGACGGTGTTCTGATCGTCGAGCGGCCAGTAGTCGAACAGGTAGATGTCGTCGCCGCGATACATCCGCGAGCCGGCCCACAGCGTCACGTACTTGCTGACCTGCGCGTCGAGGAACATGTTTCGCAGCGCGGGTTGCGCGTCGAAGTTGCCGGTGTCGTGGAACAGCGTGCCGTCGAAGGCGAGCGTGATCACCGGGCGCAACCGATAGCCCTGCGGCGTCTCGGCGCCGTACGAGAAATCGAGCTCGAGGTACGAGGGTTCGACGATCCGCGGCCCGTGCGCGACGACGTTCGCGGGCTCGGGCTTGCCGCCGCGAAGGTCCGTTCCGGCGATGATGCGACCGTAGGAGCCAAACCGAAAGCCGAGATCCTTGTTCGCCGAGATCGTGGGAACCGGGCCCGGCACCGCGATCGGACTCGACGAGATCAACGGCTCGGAGTTGTGCTCGGGCTCGGATTTGGGCTCGGGCTTCGGCGCCGGCTTGGGAAGCGCGGGCGGTTCGATGACGCGAGGGGAAGGGGGAGGCTGCGGGTCCTCAGGAGTCTGCTTCTCAGCATCCGGCTGGGCGACGGCGTGTTGGGTGCCCGCAAGCACCAGCGTCATCGCAAGCGCGGACCGCATTTGCGCGGGACACGAGCACGAAGCATGCCCGTGCTGCAACGCCGTATCTTCACGATCTAGAGCGCGGTCGACATCGCGGCGTTGTGATTGGCAACGAGCGCACGTCGCTCACGGCATCGGTCGCTTCCACTCGTGCTTCGACTTCTTGTCGCCTTTCGAGCGCGCCGTTCTGGCGATCTTGCGTACCGGTTTTGCGCGGCGCGGGGCGGGCTTCGCTGCCGGAGTAGCGACAGCCGCCGACTCCTTCGGTTGGCGAGGGACGAAGTCGCCTGCGTCCGCATGTGGCGCCGCCAGAGCGAGCGTCATGAAGAGCATCAGCCTGCGCATCGCCGAGTGTTTACTAAACGTGCGTTGCGGTTCGCAACGACGGCTCGTTGACTGGTCCTGGCAGCGCCCAACCGCCGAATTCGCTGGATCAAATTCAGGCGCTGGCATCTCCTTCGCGTGGCACAGCCCTTGATGCTCCCTCGCCCAATGCGTTGCCTTGCTGTCGTCGCCGTCGCCCTCCTTGCCGGCTGCCCTTCCGAGCAGTACCCGGGTGGCGATGACGACGTGCCGGGCGATGGTGGTCCCATCGATCCCGAGACCTGCGACGCGGTGCCGTCGTGCAGCGTGACCATCTCCTACAAGGGCGCGGGTAACGAGGTCATCCTGCGCGGTGACTTCGCGGCGGACGGCTGGACGGTCGGCCTGCCACTGACCCGGACCGGCGACCACTTCGAGGTCACGCTGCCGGTCACCAACAAGCAGGTGATCGTCTACAAGCTGGTGGTCGACGGTATTTGGCTCGCCGACCCCGACAACCCGCGCAAGACGCCGGACGGCTTCGGCCAGTTCAACAGCGTGGTGCGTGCCGCGTGCGATGCCTGCCCGCCGCGCGCCGCGATCGATTGGCGCGACTCGATCATGTACTTCGTGATGATCGATCGGTTCTCGAACGGCGACGAGAGCAACGACGATCCGATCAATGGCGTCGAGCTGCCCGGTCAGTACCAGGGCGGCGACTTCGTCGGTCTCCGCCAGAAGATCGACGACGGCTACTTCGACGAGCTCGGCATCAACACGCTGTGGCTGACGTCGCCGATCGACAACGCGAACAACGCGAACCCCGGCTCCGATGGCCACGCGTACTCCGGTTACCACGGCTACTGGCCCGCCGATCTCGACGCCTCCGAGAGCAAGCTCGGCACCGAGGCGGAGCTCAAGGCCGTCGTCGACGCCGCGCACGCGCACGGCATCCAGGTCCTGATCGACTACGTGATGAACCACGTGCACACGCAGTCGCCGGTCTACGCGCAGCACCCCGACTGGTTCTGGCCGAACGACAACGGGTTCGGCGGCAACTGCGTCTGCGGCAGTGGCTGCAACTGGGACAACGACCGCATCAAGTGCTGGTTCGATCCGTTCCTCCCCGACTTCAACTTCCAGAACGGCGACGCGCGCCGCTACTCCGTCGACAACGCGCTCCGGTGGGCCAAGCGCCTCGGAGTTGATGGCTTCCGGCTCGACGCGGTCAAGCACATCGAGACCTCGTGGCTGACCGACGTCCGCGCACGAGTGAACGCCGAGGTCGCGTGGGATCAGCGCTTCTACATGGTCGGCGAGACGTTCGACGGTAGCCGCGATCTCATCAAGTCATACGTCAACCCCGACTCGATGCTCGACGGTCAGTTCGACTTTCCGCTGCGCGGTCAGATCCTGTCGACGCTGCTGCGGCGCGATGGCTCGATGACCGACCTCGCCGGGTTCCTGTCGAGCAACGACGGCTTCTACGGTGCGGGCTCGGTGATGTCGACGTTCATCGGCAACCACGACGTGCCGCGCGTGGTGCACATGGCCGAGGACAACCCGCTGTTCGGTGCATGGGATGGCGGCAAGGATCGCGCGTGGAGCAATCGCCCCGGTGCGCCGCAGTCCGCGAGCCCGTATCAACGGCTCGCCGTCGCGTACGCGCTGCTGTTCACGAGCCCCGGCATCCCGATGATCTACTACGGCGACGAGCTCGGCATGCACGGCGCCGGCGACCCCGACAACCGTCACTTCATGCAGTGGGACAACTACCTCGCACCGCAGATCGCGCTGCGCGATCAGATCGCCGCGCTCGCGAAGATGCGCGCGGAGCACCCGTCCACCCGCCGCGGCGTCCGCCAGCAGCTCGGCGTTTCGCAGGACGTGCTCGTCTACAAGATGGTCGACCCGGGCGACACGGTGTTCGTCGCGCTCAACCGTGGCGATGGCTCGCAGCCGGCGATCAACCTCCCGACGGGCGACTACACGAACGCGCTGACCGGCGAGCCAGTTCGCGCGCCGGTGATGCTCGAGCCGCGCTCCGCGATCGTGCTCGTCCCCGCGCAGTGATCTGCGAGGTTCGCTGAACAGCGGCCACCTGGACTCACGGAACACTCGTTCGGAATTGCTCTGGAATCGGTCGGATCGGGCCAACGTTTCCTCACGGTCGGATGGTGTAGGTCGCCCCGGCGATGGGACGACCCGGACCCGGCGTATCCTCTCCTCCGTCCCGTGACGAAGCTCCAGCCCGAGAAGCTCGCTCCCTACTTCCTGTTCGCTGCCTTCATCCATCTCCTCGCCATCGCCACTCGCTTCGACACCCTCGCCGCAACGCTCCCCGACGTCGTCGCCCCCATCGTGATGGCCACGCAGTTTCCACTGCTCGTCCTCTCCGGCTACTTCGAATCCCGCCTCGACTACGGCGAGCAAACCGCGGGCATGCCGAAGTGGATGTCGATCCGCAGCAAGCCCGTCAAGCTCGCCCTCACCTTCGGCTTCATCTACCTCGTCCTGATCCCGCTCCAGACCTGGAACATCTCGATCGGCCCACTCGATCCGACGCCTCCCGAAGCCTTCCCCCAGGCACAGCGCGCGATGTGGTTCGCGATGTTCTCGGTCGGCATGGTCTTCCCGTTCTACATGGCTGCGACGTCCCTGCTCGTCCCGGTGCTGCGCGTGATCGCGTTCCCGATGCAGCGCCTGCCACCGGCGCTCGGCTCGCTGCTCGCCCTCACGGTGGGCTTCGCGATCGGCACGTTCGTGCTCGCGCTATCTACCGAGCAGGCCGCCGGGGATCTCATCCGCGCCCTGGCCGCGCAGTACAAAGCGAACCCGGCGGTCGGCATCGCGATTTCGGTGCTGACGACGGGGATCCCACTCGTGATCGGCCTCGTGAGAGGCAAGGCCAAGGACGCGTCGTCGCATCTGCGGTGACCGCGTTGCGGCGTGACGGTCGGCAAGACCTAAATCACATCGCAGGCTCACCACACTCGCGCTATTGTGCCGCCGTGCTGCGCCTCGTGTTGTTCGCGCTCCTGTCCCTCGCCGCTTGCAAGAAGGACCCACCGATCATGACCCCGGGCGAGGGCGAGCTACCGCCGTTGCCCCCAGCGTCGGGCACCGCCGTCGGCTACCTCGTGGATAGCGCGAAGCAGCTCGAGCTACGCGCCGAGCAACTCGACAAGCTCAAGCAGATCGACGCCAGCCTCGCCGCACGCAACGACGTGCTCGATACCCAGCTCCGCACGATCGAGCGTCCCGACGAGGAACATGGCGACAAGAACAAGCCGCCTCCTCGCCACAACAACGCCCCGGGCGCGCAGATCAAGACCACGCCCGATGCCGCGAAGCTGCACGCGGCAAAGAAGGCGAACGATAAGGACGCGCTCGACAAGGCCTTCGCGTTGCTCGATCCGCCGCAACAGGACAAGGCCCGCCGCCTCCTCGACGAGCGCGGGATCCTCACCCCGGGCGGTGCCAAGCCCACGGACCCCAAGGACCCTCCCAAACAGACCGACGACGGCGTGCCGCTCGAGCCGTGAACTCCGGCGCGACACTTGACGTCGCGCGCCCGACTGGTCGTAGAGTCCGGTCGTGATCAAGACCCCGCTCGTCCTCGCCCTCGCCGTCGTCGCGTGTGGCGGCCCCAAGGCTCCCGATACGATTCCGGCTCCACCGCCGAGCGGAGGGAGCGATGTCGCGGCGCCGACGCCCGTACCGCCGATGCCGCCGCAGGATCCAGACGCGGCGCTGATCGCCGAGGCGAAGCAGTTCGTCCTCGACACCGACGCGGCGTATCGCAAGGTCGCCGTCGATGCTTCGCTCGCGGCGTGGGCGAACGAGACGGACATCACCCCGGCGCACGAGGACGCGGCCGCGAAGACCGGCGCCGAGATGGCGAAGTTCCTGACCAAGGCGATCAAGGCCGCACGCAAGTTCGAGCCCGTGCTCGCGAAGCTCGATGCCAAGACCCGCCGCCAGCTCGAGCTGCTCAAGTTCGCCGGTCAGCCTGCGCCGGATGATCCGGCCGCTGCCGACGAGCTCGCGAAGATCGGCGCCGAGATGTCGTCGATCTACGGCAAGGGCAAGGCGTGCGTGAAGGGCGGCAAGGATGGCTGCCTCGACATCGACAAGGCCTCGGCCGCGATGCAGAAGAGCCGCAAGCCCGACGAGCTGCTCGCGATCTGGACCGCCTGGCACGACTCGGTCGGTCGCGCGGTTCGCGATCCGTTCAACAAGTTCATCCCGCTCGCGAACGCGGGTGCGAAGGGTGTCGGCTTCACGGATGTCGCGAACATGTGGAAGAGCGGCTACGACATGCCCGCCGACAAGCTCGAGGCCGAAACGGATCGGCTGTGGGGGCAGATGAAGCCGCTGTACGACCAGCTGCACTGCTACTCGCGCCGCAAGCTCAACAAGCTCTACGGCGACAAGGTCCAGCCGAAGACCGGCGCGATCAAGGCGCACCTCACCGGGAACATGTGGGCGCAGTCGTGGACCTATCTCTATCCGGAGCTCGAGCCGTTCAAGGGTCAGGCGTCGCTCGACGTCACTCCAACGATCGTCAAGACGATGAACGACTCGAAGAAGATGGTGAAGTTCGCCGAGCAGTTCTACACGTCGCTCGGGATGCCGGAGCTCCCGGCCACGTTCTGGGAGCGCTCGATGTTCGACAAGCCGAAGGGCAAGGACGCCATCTGTCACGCGTCGGCGTGGGACGTCACGTTCGCGAACGACCTGCGGATCAAGATGTGTATCCAGAAGACGCAGGAAGAGCTCGAGGTGATCCATCACGAGCTCGGCCACGACTACTACTTCGCCGCCTACTACAAGGAGCCGATGCTGTTCCAGGCCGGCGCGAACGACGGCTTCCACGAGGCGATCGGCGACACCATCGTGCTGTCGGCGACGCCCGAGTACTACAAGGAGCGCGGCCTCCTCCGGACCGTCGTGAAGAACGAGAAGGCGACGATCAACGGTCAGATGCTGTCCGCGCTCGAGCGCATCGCGTTCCTGCCGTTCGGCCTCGTGATCGACAAGTGGCGCTGGGACGTCTACGCCGGCAAGGTGAAGCCCGCCGACTACAACAAGCACTGGTGGGATCTGCGCGCGAAGTACCAGGGCGTGATTCCGCCCGTCGAGCGCGCGGCCACGGACTTCGATCCGGGCGCGAAGTACCACGTGCCGGCGAACGTCGCGTACACGCGCTACTTCCTCGCGCGCGTACTCCAGTTCCAGTTCCACCGCGCGCTCTGCAAGAAGGCCGGCTTCACCGGGCCGCTCCACGAGTGTTCGATCTACAAGAACAAGGAAGCCGGCGCGGCATTCTGGAAGATGCTGCAGGCCGGCGCCAGCAAGCCCTGGCAGGACATCCTGTTCGACCTCACCGGCTCGCGCGACATGGACGCGACCGCGATCCTCGAGTACTTCGCCCCGCTCAAGACCTGGCTCGAGGAGCAGAACAAGGGCCAGACCTGCGGCTACTGACGGGCGCGCTGCCGGCGACCGGCTGTGCTCTCGCGGCCGGCACGTAAGCTCGAGTCGCAGCGAACGTTTCGAGACGTGCGACGACTGCTTGTTTCACTCCCTGCGTTGGTGCTGGCGGCCTGTCCGCCCCACGACCGCCCGACCATCCGCACGCCGAGCATCCCGAGCGCGACGCTCGCGAACGAGACGGGGGAGCCGCTCGAGATCGCGATCGAGATGGCGCGGGCTGTCGTGTCGTGCAGCGCCCTCGAGCACCTCGGGTCGATCCAACTGCGACGCGCCGTGCTCGCAACTCGGCTGCCGCCCGAGCGCCGAACGCTCGTTCCCGGAGGATCGATCGACGTCGCGGTCGGCGAATGTGCGGTCCTCCGCGTCAGCTCCACCAACAAGGTCTGGGAGCTCGCGGTCCGGGCAGGCGAGCGTATCGCCTTGACCACCGCGACGACGGTGGACGCCGAAGTGCAAGACGCGCTGCCCGCGTGTCGCGCCGATGACTGGTCGTTGTTCACGTTCGAGTCAGCGGACCCGTCGGTCAGTCCCCGGTGGGACTTCGACGGACCGCTGCGCAGACCGCTCTGCATAGAAGAGGCGATTCCCGACGGCCGCTGCCTGCGGATCCCGGCCACGACCAAGACCGGGATCGCGATCCAGCTTCGCTTCTGCGGGCCCGCGTCCCTGTGGCCCTTCCACAAGAGCTGCACCTTCGGCGGTCGCCACCAAGCCTCTCTGACCCTGTGGGACGATACCAACGAGCTCACGATCGCGTCGCCGGCAGATCATCCCGTCAAGACTCGACCGATCGGCAAGGCGTGCACGCTCGACAGCGGCTATTACCGCGGCACGATCGTGATCCCGAGCTCGCTGGTACTCTCCACCGACCAGCAGTTCGAGGCGACGCCCGGCACCGTGATCGAGCTTCCGGAGAAGTCACAGGTCCGGCGGATAGGCGTTCACTACGCGTTTCGCGTCATCGCCTGGCCGACCGACATCCCTACCCAACACAGGTTCCCCAACCTCGTGAGCTACGCGCACTGGCGGACGAGGTCGTAGCCTGATCGGCGCCACCTACCTGATGCCCACAACAGGCCGCAGGGTAACTACTCGTGTAGCCACTGGAAATTTGGCCGGGTTCGGGGCCAGCCGACTCCACGA
>JANNBP010000377.1:0-2398 GCA_031385555.1 Deltaproteobacteria bacterium
TGATCGGGGACAGGATCTACCCCTCCAGGCCCCTGATTCCTCAGGCGTTCTAGACGCAAACGTAAAATCGGGCCTCTTCCGAGCTGTGGGCAATCTCGTGGCGATTATCGCTGTCTGGCCAATTTTACGTTTGCGTCTAAAACGCCTGAGGAATCAGGGGCCTGGAGGGGTAGATCCTGTCCCCGATCAACGAGCGCTCCTGTCCCCGATCAACGAGCGCTCGACGACGCACGGTACTTCGCGATCAGCGCCGCTTCGGCCTCGGGTTTCGGGCCGGCGCGCATCGCCGTCGGATCGCTCTTCGGAGCGGGCTTGCCCTCGGCCACGGCCTTCGCGGTCAGCTCCTTGGTGACGCGGACGCGACGCTCGAGCTCCTTCGGGTACCACTCGAGCAGCGACGTCACGGTGTCCTTGATCGAGCGGTAGGTGAGACCCGCATCCATCGGGCGCTTCGTGTTCCAGCGATGAAAGCCGGCGTACTTGCCGACGGGGGCCGTCCAGATCGGGAACGCGCCGTCCTCGCCCATCTCGTTCGCTTCGAGGAAGCTCTGCGGGATCCACGCGAGCTTCGCGCCGCTACCGGCCGCGTCGATGCAGGTCTGGAGGACGTCGCCCCAGCGCGCCGGCGTGGCGGGCCCGATCGCGTTGAAGTCGCCGAACGTCTCGCGCTCGACGAGCGTGACCAGCCACTCCGCGAGGTCGCGGACGTCGATCCACTGCAACGGATCGTCGGGCGCACCGGGTGCGAGCACGTCGCCGCCCTGCTTGATCCGCATCGGCCAGTAGGTGAAGCGGTCCGTCGGATCGCCGGGCCCGACGATGTAGCCGGGACGAACGATCGTGGCCTTGCCCGGGAACGCCGCGTGGGTGGCCTGCTCGCACAGCGCCTTGAGGCCACCGTAGTTCTCGAACTGCGCGCCCATCGTCTCGACCTTCGGATCGGCGAGCGTCGCGAGCTTCGTCTCCTCGGTCCCACCGGCGGCCGGGATCGAGGGCTCGTCGTACGCGGAGATGCTCGAGATGAAGATATAGTGCGACGAGCTCTTCGAGAGCAGCGCCGCCGACGCGGCGACGTGGCGCGGGACGTAGCCCGAGTTGTCGATCACCGCATCGAAGCTCCTGCCGGCGAGCTGCGCGAGGCCCTTCGGTGAACCGTCGGGGCGCAACAACGTGCCGTCGGGACCCTTCTCGTCGTCGGCGGGCAGCTCGGGATCACGGTTGCCGTAGAGGTGCTCGACCTTCGCGGCGAGCTCCGGGGAGACCTGTTGATCGAGCGACTGGATCTTCTCGCGCTTCCCGCGGTTGAAGATCGTGACCTGGTGGCCGCGCGCGACGGCGACCTCGACGGTCTTCGGCCCGAGGAAGCCGGTGCCGCCGAGGATCAGGATCCGTTTCGGCGTTGGCCGCGTGGGCGCTACGACGGGTTTGGTTCCAGTGGAACAGGCAGCGGCTGCGAGGCCGAGCGCGCTGGCACGAAGGAGATCGCGGCGAGAGAACATCGGAGGGCGACGATATCGTTCCATCACCCGCTGCCTAGAGACAAACCTGCCGGTCGCAGGCGGTCGCAGGGAAGCTGTCCTCGGCGATCTCTCCCGACACTCAATACACGAGCGGCATGAGGCGAGCCGGGTCGTCGCTCTCGATCCAGTCGACGCCGAGCTCGACCAGGCGCTGGACCTCCTCGAGGCTGTCGGCCGTCGACGCGATCTTCTTGTTGCCGGATGTGCCGAGCGGAAACAGCGTGTGCGTACCGATCGCGATGCCGCGCGCGTGCAGCGACCGCACCGTCTCGCGCCCGACGAGCGTGTGCTCGGCGCCGATCACGCGGGTCCCTAGCAACCAGTTCGCGACGTTGGTCTCGAGCAGGCGATTCAGCAAGCGCCGCGCGTTGTGGCCGCGCTCGTGACCATGGTGTCGGGTGAGCTCGACGGGCAGGGCGGGGATCCGATCGAGCAGCCCGTTCGAGAAGTCGAGCATCGTGTCGTCGAAGCAGAACCCGACGGCGATCTCCGGATGCGCCTTGCGCGTCGCCACCAGCACGCGCGGATCGAACGACGTCACGATCACGCGATCGGAGACGCCCGCATCCGCGATCACCTGCGCCACGATCTCGGCCGCCTCGACCCGCCACCACCGCGGCATCTCGATCTTGATCTCGACGTTGATCACGACCTTCGACGCGACCTCCGCGAGCACCTCGGCGAGCAGCGGGATCGGCTCCTCGCGCTCGTAGCGGGCGATCACCTCGGTGCCGCGCGCATCCCATCCCATCGGCAGATCGCGCCGCACCTTCAAACGCGACAGCTGCTTCCACTCGAGGTTGACCACCTCACCGTCGAGCCCGGTCAGCCGCGTCAGGTGCGAATCGTGGATGCACACTGCACGGCGGTCCTTGGTG
>JANNBP010000379.1:0-10374 GCA_031385555.1 Deltaproteobacteria bacterium
GTGCTGATGGTCGAGCAGGACACGATCGTGCCGACCGGCAGCTAGTCCGCGCGATCTAAGATTCGTCGACGGCTTGTAGCGTCGAGACGATCGGTCTCGCACGAGAATCGCTTCGTGACGTTGTCGGCTGCGGACTCCTAGCTCGCGATGAACGGCCGCGCCGGCTGGCCATCGAACACGGTCGCGACGTCTGCGAGATCGATCGGCGCGCGCGGATCGACCGGCTTGGTATGCGTGCCGAGATGGATCCACCCGATCACCTCCTCGGTGGGAGCGAGCGAGAACAGCTCCACGAGCCCTTTGCCCTTGGTGAACGGCACGCTCTTCCAGACGGCTCCGATGCCGAGGGCGTGGGCGGCGAGCGTGATCGCATAGCCGGTGCACGCGGCGGTGGCGGCTTGCTCCCACGGCTCGATCTTGCCGGGCTTGGGGGACGAGATCAGCGCGATGATCGTCGGCGAGCGGAGCGCCTTCGCGCGCATCGCGTCGAGCGCCGAGTCGGCGAGCCCGGGCTTGCGCTCGGCCGCGGCCTCGGCGAGCGCGTTACCGAACTGGAGGCGACCGTCGCCCGAGATGATCGCGAAGCGGAACGGCCGCAGCTTGCCGTGATCGGGCACGGTGACGGCGGCCGCGAGGATCCTCGCCAGGTCGGCATCGGATGGACCAGGGTCTCCGAGCGCGGCGGCGCTGCGGCGGGACATCAAGAGGTCGAGGCCAGAGGACATGTGCCTGGAGCGTAGCTAGAAAGTGGCAGCCGAGCCTGCTCGAGGCGTGACTTCGGGGAGGACTGGGCACACGATCTCGGGATGCGGTTTGCTTGGCTTGCGTTCGGAGTCGCCCTGCTGGGTTGCGAGCACGGCAAGGGCGGAGGGCTCGGTGGCGACGACTGTGCGGACCTCTCGCTGTTCGAGTGTCGGACCACCGACGGCTGTCAGCCCGATGTGTGCTCCGGGTGCTTTTGCGATCTGACATATCGCGGCTGCATCCCGAGCTCGGCGGTGCCGTCCCCGTGCCCGGCGCTCGGATGTCCGGGTGCGGAGTGCTGCGGCACCGAGGCGGAGTGCACCGGTGGCGCGAGCTGCGCGGCGCCGGGCAGCAGCCTCGGCTGCGGCGCCTGCGATCCATCACCCGGCGATTGCGTCGACGATAGCGAGTGTACCGGCGGGTCGATCTGCGAGCCCGTGCAGTGCAGCTGCGACGGCCAACACCAGTGCGTGCCGGGCTGCGTGACCACCACCGCTTGCACGACCGAGGGCACGGTCTGCGACGTCTCGACTTCGCGCTGCGAACCGACACCCTGCCGCGAAGATGCCGCGTGCCCTCCGAGCTTCGTGTGCGATGGCAGCACGTGCGCCCGCAAGCCGTGCGCCGACGATGTCGATTGCGACGGCTTCTGCGTCGTCGGTCGTTGTTTCGCGGGTGCACGCGGCGAGTGCCGCCTACCTGTGCCGTGAGCGCTTCCGGATCGAGGACGCGAGGTGCACCGCGTGATAGCCGAACCGATCGCGGATCGTGTCGACGGCGTCGCCACGGCGTTCGTCACCGGTGAAGAGCGAGAGCTGGGCCTCGGCGAGCCGGAGCTTGCCGACCTGGATGCCGAGCAGCCGGATCGGCAGCGTGCCGGTGCGTGACTCGCGATAGAGCTCGAGGGCGATCCGGTGAAGCTCGAAGTCATCCGCCGTCGGCGAGATCGTGCGTGCGCGCGACAGCGTGTGGAAGTCGGTGTAGCGCAGCTTGAGTGTCACCACACCGGCGAGCACGCCGCGGTTGCGCATGCGCGCACCGACGCGTTCGCAGAGTGACGACAGGATCTCGCGGGCGGTTTCCGACGAGGTCTCGGAGAACGTGCGCTCGTTCGAGATCGAGCCGTGCACCATGCCCTCGGGATCGAACTCGCGGAATTTCGGCCGCTCGCGACCGACGTCGTCGCTGCCCTCGCCACGCGCGGAGGCGCGGAGGCTCTGCGTGTACGCGCCGAAGATCGGATGGAGCTGCGCGGTCGGCGCGGCGACCAGCTGACCGAGCGTGGTGATGCCGACCGCGATCAGGCGCTGCTCGGCGACGGGCCCGATGCCCGGCAGCTTGCGGACCGAGAGCGGCGCGAGGGTGGCGGCTTCGGTGCCCGCGGCGACCAGGATCACGCCGGCGGGTTTCGCGAGCCCGCTGGTCACCTTCGCCAGGGACTTGCTCGTCGCGATGCCCGCGCTCGACGGCAAGCCGAGCTCGCGATCGATCGCCGCGGTCATCTCGCGAACGACGCGGAGGATCGTGGCGTCGTCATCGGCGTCACCGGGTTTGCGATACAGCCGCTCGCAGCCTCGGAAGTCGAGGTAGTGCTCGTCGATCGACGCGGCGATCACGATCGGCGAGAACCGCTCCACGATCTCCCTCGCGCGCTTGGAGTAGTCGCCGTACGCCTCGTGATGGCCGGACACGAAGATGGTGTCGCGTGGTGCTTTCGCAGAGGCATCCCGGATCGACATCCCCGAGCGAACGCCGAAGGCGCGGACCTCGTAGCTCGCCGACGTGACCACGCCTCCGCCGTAGCGCTGTCCACCGACGACGACGGGCTTGCCTCGCAGGCTCGGGTCGAGGATGCGTTCGACGGACACGAAGAACGTGTCGAGATCGAGGCAAGCGATCCGCGGACCCACGCGGCAACCTTATCCTGAACGTCTGACCAGCCAGGCAATCTGCAGCGATCCCCGGTGGATGCGCGATCAGATACGCGTCGATCGTCGGCACCCTCGGTCGTCCGCCCGCGTGGTCGGCCTGCGCTACACGCGCTGACGGCGGCGCATGCCGAGGCCGACGACCGCGAGTGCGAAAAGCCAGCTGCCATCACTCGACGACGAGCACCCGATCGAGGGCATGAAGTCCGGGGCGGTCGAGGTGTCCTCTTGCTGGATCGAGACGACGAGTCGCTCCGTGGCGGTGTTACCCGCCGTGTCGGCGACCTCGATGACGAGCTCGTGACTACCGGTCGGCAGGCTCGGATCCGTGGTCATCGCGATCGCTTCGGAGTCGACCGCGACCATGCCACCGTCGACGAACAGCGTCATCCGTTCGATCCCGACATTGTCGGTGGCGCTCGCCGACACGGCGAAGCCGGGCTCGACGATCGCGTCGTCGCGCGGCTCGGTCACCTCGATCACCGGTGCGACGTGATCCGAGCCGGGTGCGCCGAGGCGATCGAGGAGGATGCGAAACGAGTTCTGGTTCGCGCGGCACGCATCGAAGCCTTCGAAACCGCACGGGCGCGCGGTGCTCTCGCCACACGACACGGTCTTGTCGCGAAACGTGCGCTCGCCGTTGAACGACAGGTACGTCATCGGATCGGACGGCTCGAGCTCGTGATCGAGACCGTAGCTGTGGCCGACCTCCTGGCCGATCACCTCGCAGACGCTCTGCGGGCGGTGGCCGAGGTTCTTGGGGAACACGAACACGACGGAGCGCTCGACGACGCTGCAATCGAGCGCCATCGGAGCGACGCCACCGATGTTCGAGCCGAAGCCGATCGCCGACGGCGAGCCGCCGACGTGGACCTCGACGTGCGGCGTCGAGCCGGGATCCTCGTCGGTGATCGTCACGTCGAACGGCGCCCACATGTCGCGGACGCAGGCCATCGTCTCGGCCCACTTCGCGTCGGTGGTATCCCAGCCGGCGATCGTCGAGGCCTGGCTGACCAGCGAGGAGGTGTTGGTCTGCGAGTTGTTGTTGCCCGGCGTCAGCGTGCCGCCGTCGCGGTTGAGATAGAGCGTGCGCGTGGTCGCGACGGCTGCGGCGGAGACCGGCGGGACCGGCTGGACGGCGCGCAGCGAACCATCGCCGGCATCGTGGATCTGGATCGGAGCGGCGACCGCGGCCGTGCTCGAGAGCAGCACCGCGGCTGCGAGGAAGCGCATGACTTCCCGGGTCGGCCAAACGCCGGAGCTCCGTAGGTAGGTTTAGCGGGCGCGCGCGACGAGGCGTGCGTGTGGGTGCGCGTGCTTCACCAGGGCCACTTCATCACCCATCGCCGTCGACGACAGGTCGAGAAATCGCAGAGCTGGTAGCTCCACCGACGCGAGTGCACGCGCCGCGGCGGGGCCGATCTCGTTGTGGCCGAGATCGAGCCACGCGAGCTGCTCGATCAGGGGGCTCGCCGCCAACGCGATCACCATGTCGTCGGTCAGCGCGCAGTTCGAGAGATCGAGCTCGCGTAATGCGGGGAGTGACGCGTGACCCAGTGCCTCGACGCCGAGTTGTCCCGGATCGTTGTGTGCCAGGTCGAGCACCTGGAGACGTGGCAGCCTGCTCCCCAGGCGCGAGAGCGAAGCCTCGTCCAGCTGGTTCGAGCGCAGCCACAGGCGCTCGAGCTTCGGCAACCGCGCCTCCGCGACCAGGATGACCGCGTGATCGTTGACCCCCGCGTTCGTCAGATCGAGCTCGACAAGCGTCGACGCCGACGCGAGCGCGTGCTGCACACCGCGCACCCCGAGGGCGTTGGTGCTGAGATCGAGCTCGCGAAACCTCCGCAGCTCGAGCGCCTTGAGATCGCCACCGCCGAGGCTGCACCCGGAGAGGCCGAGCCGATCGACGGCCGCGAGTCGCCCGTCCTCGACCACCTGCCGCACACGCACCTCGTCCCACCGGAACCCGCGGAGGAAGAGTCCGGTGAACTGCCCGAGTTCGAGCTGCTCGAACGCCTCCGGCGGCATGTCGCTGTAGCCGGTCTCGGGCGAGATCTCGAGCGTGCGCGCGAGCGGCGCCGCCTCGAACAGCGCTGCGATGGCGGTGCGGTCGAACGGATAGCCGACCCGGATCCGCTCGATGAAGCCGCGCACCCACTCGACGTTCGCGGTCAGGCTCGGCACCCAGCGCGGGCGATACATCGCGAGCATGTGCTCCTCGCGGTCGCGCAGCGCCTTCTGCTTCGGATCCCACCGATCGAGTCGCGCGCGCTCGCACTGCAGCATGATGAACTCGCCGAGGGGGTCGCCCTGCCCCTGCAGTCAGTCGGCGTAGACCAGCCGCGGGGCGGCGTCGTCGTACGCCTCCGCGATCCGCGTGACCCACTCGGGCGCGCGTGGTGCCTGCGGTGCATCTGCGGTCTCGGGCCGGACCTCGAGGAAGCCTTCCTTCAGCTTCTTCGTGATCTCGGCCTCGACCACGCGCTGCACGCCACCCGCGCCACGCGGGCGACTGATCCGGCCCTTCGTGCCGATCGTTCCGGAACACATCTCGACCTCGTCGATGTCCCAGAAGATCTCCCAGAACCGGTTCTTCCCGGGATGCTCGAAGCGCTTCGTCTTCACGACTTGGGCGGCTCGTCCCAGTCGACGAAGTTCTCGCCCTTGAGCTTCGACAGGATGTCGATCGCCGCCGCCGCGCCGTCACCCGCCGAGATGATCGCCTGACTGCGACCCGGCCGTGCCGAGCGCCCGACGACGTAGGCGCCGACCGACGTCAGCGCGTTGCGATCGGTCTCGATGCCGGTGCGATCGTCGAACGCAAGGCCGATCTGCTTCGCGAGCTTTGGTGCCTTGCCTTCCGACAGGATCAGGTGCTGCGACGTCAGCGTCCCGCCGCTCTCGAGCTCGACGCTCCAGCCCTCCTTCGTCTTCGCGACCGTCTTGACGACCTCGTCGCGGATGCTGCCGCCGGCGTCGGTGACCTGCTTGCGCGCGATCGTCTGGAAGTCGCTCCCCGTGATCTCGGGGATGCCGAGGTAGTTGCGGAGCAGCGCCCAGTGCATCGCCGTCTTGTCGTGGCCAAGCACGGCGACGCTGAGCTTGTTCTTGGCGAGGAACAGCGCGGCCGACAGTCCGCCGGGACCGTCGCCGATGATGATCACTTCGGGCATGTGCGGACGATAGCGCGATAGAGTGCGCCATGTTCGGCTGGCTGACGGATCGACGACGCAAGCGGCTCGAGGAAGCACCTTTCCCCGCGGGCTGGCAGGCGCACCTCGACGACAACGTGACGTTGTTCGCGCGCCTCGACGCCGACCACCAGGAGCGCCTGCGCGACCTCGCCGTGGTGTTCATCGAGGAGAAGAGCTGGGAAGGCTGCGGCGGCCTCGAGATCACCGAGGAAGTGCGCATCACCGTCGCCGCGCAAGCCTGCGTACTGCTGCTCGGCCGCGAGCACTCATTGTACGAAGACGTCGAGAGCATCTTAGTCTACCCGTCGACGATGCTGGCACCCGGCCAGCGCGACGGCCTGGTCGTTCACGAGGGTGGCACCGCGATCCTCGGTCAGGCCCACGGCGCCGGTGGCCCGGTGCTCCTCGCGTGGGACGACGTGCTCGACGGCGGCCGCGAGATCGGCAAGGGCAACGTCGTGTTCCACGAGTTCGCTCACAAGATCGACATGGTCGACGGTGCGGTCGACGGGACCCCACCCCTGCCGAACCGCGAAGCGCGCGAGGCGTGGGCCCGCGTGTGCAGCGAAGCGTTCCTCGAGCTCCAGGATCGCGTCGAGCGCGGCAAGCGCCACTTCATCGACGAGTATGGCGCCACCAACGAGGCCGAGTTCTTCGCCGTCGCCACCGAGGCGTTCTGGCGGCAACCGAAAAAGCTAGCGCGCAACGAACCCGAGCTGTACGGGCTGTTGCGCGAGTTCTACAACTTCGATCCCGTCTAGCCCCAGAGTCCGCGAGGCGGGGCGAACTGCGCTAGCGAGGCGGCAGCTTCGACGCGCGGTCGATCAACTTGATCGCCTGGATCCGATAGCCATCGACGTCCTCGCCGCGCGCCCCGACGGCGAGGCCGGAGACCTGCTGCCACGTCAGGTTGCCGCGGTGCGGCGACTCGCGGAGCAGCATGCCGAAGCCGGCGATCGCGGAGGCCCACCGGAAGTCCGCCGACGTCGACTGGAGATCCTTGCGGATCGATTCACCATCGACGATGCGCGACAGCAGCTTCGACTGCGAACCGTTCGGCTCCTTGTAGCGGATCTTGACCGTCAGCAGCTCCTTGGAGGCACCCGCGGTCGGCGTGGGCTGCGTCTGGTACTTCAGATCGTCGACCTTGCCGTCGGTGGGGACCGGCAGCCCCGCGGGCACGATCTCGTAGAGCGCCGTCACCGCGTGACCCGCACCGATCTCGCCGGCGTCCTTCTTGTCGTTGTTGAAGTCGGCGTGCGCGAGGACGCGGTTCTCGTACCCGATCAGGCGGTGACCCGCGACCATCGTCGGGTTGAACTCGAGCTGCAGCTTGACGTCCTTCGCCACGGTGACGAGCGTCGCGCCCGCTTGCTTGACGAGCACCTTGCGGGCCTCGAACGCCGAGTCGATGTACGCGTAGTTGCCGTTACCGCGATCGGCGAGCTTCTCCATCGTCGCGTCCTTGAGGTTGCCCATGCCGTAGCCGAGCACCGTCAGGAACACGCCCTTCTCCCGCTCCTTCTCGATCAGGCGCGTCAGATCACCTTCGCTGGTGATGCCGACGTTCATGTCACCGTCGGAGCACAGGATGACGCGATTGATCCCGCCCTTCTTCATCGTGCGCTGCGCGGTCGCGTAGGCGAGCTGGATGCCCTGGCCACCGTTGGTCGAGCCACCTGCCTCGAGGCGATTCAGCGCGTCGAGGATCGCGCCCTTGTTGTGCCCGCTCGTCGGTGGCAACACGAGCCCCGCCGCACCGGCGTAGGCGACGATCGAGATCTGGTCTTGCTCGCGCAGCGACTCGGTCAGCATCGTCAGCGACTGCTTGACCAGCGGGAGCTTGTTCGCCATCTGCATCGAGCCCGACGTATCGATCAGGAACACCAGGTTGCGCGGCGGCACCTGCGCGTTGTCGATCATCGCGGTCGCGAGCGAGACGCGCATCAGCTGGTGCTTCGGATTCCACGGCGCCGGTCCGACCTCGGTCGCGATCGAGAACGGCTCGGTGCCCGTCGGTGCCGCGTAGTCGTACTTGAAGTAGTTGAGCATCTCCTCGATGCGCACCGCGTCCTTCGGCGGACGTTGCCCACCCTCGAGGTAGCGCCGCAGGTTCGCGTACGAGGCCGTGTCGACGTCGATCGAGAACGTCGACAGCGGCTCCTTCGCCGTGGTGTGGAACTGGTTGTCGTCGATCCGCGCGTACGCCTCGGTGTTCCCGGCGTCCTGGTTGTCACCCTTGACGCCAAAGTAGCCCACGACGGGGCCCGCGGTCGTCAGCTGGTTCTTGTTGACACCGGTGATCGCGAGCTGCACCTCGCCCGTCGTGCGCGGCTCCGTCGTCGTGGTGACGGTCGCGCCGCCGCGCGCGTGGAAGTCGCGCTTTCCCAGCTCGCCTTCGCCGAGCGCGATCGTCGTATCGGACGTCGCCGTCGCCGAGCCGAGCGCGACGCCTTGCTCGTCGCGGACGAGCCCTTCGCGGAACGCGCGGTTGCCCTTATTGGTCGCGGCCAGCCGATCTTCGCTGCCCAGCTGCGTGCTCGCGAGCACGAGCACGGCCACTCCGGCGGCGGCGGCACCAGCGCCGAACAGCCAGCGGCGGTTCGAACGCTTCGGCTGGGTCTGCGCGGCCTTCTCGATCCGCTTGCGCTGCAGCTCGTCGAGCGCCGGTGCGGGTGCCGCGGCGAGCTCGGTCTCGATCGTGCCGATCGCGTCCTTGAGCGACGCGACGTACGCGCGCGCTTCGGGGTTGGTCTCGAGGATCTGCTCGCACTCCACACGCTCGGCCGCGTCGAGCTCGCCGAGGGCGTAGGCAGTCCACCTGGGCTCATCATCGAAGTCGATCATCGCGAACCCTCCGCAACACGAGCTGGGGGACGGGCGGCGTCATCCATGTGCGCGCGGATCTTCTTGACCGCGACATGAAGAATCACGCCGACGTTGGTCACCGTGTGACCGGTGATCTCGGCGATCTCCTTGTACGAGAGGCCGCTCTGGAACCGCAGGTAGACCGCTTCCTGATGGGCCTCCGGCAAGGTCTCGAGGATGCGCAGCACGGCGCTGCCTTCCTGTTTCTGGGCGACGGCCTGGGACGGATCGGGATGGGGATCCGCGGCAGGCGTGGTTTCGCTGATCAACTCCACGCGTGACTCCTTTCGGCGCAGATCGAACGCTCGGTTGCGACAGACTCGGAACAGCCACGCGGCGAGGTGACCCTCGACCGCCGCGCGCTCCTGCTGGCAGAGCTGGAGAAACGTTTCTTGGACGACGTCGCGGGCGCGCTCTGTGTCGCGCAACAGCTTCGTCGCGAAGCGCAAGAGTGGTGTCTCGTAGCGCGCGAGCGCGTCGGCGATCCACTCTGCTCTGCCTGTCTGCATCAATACCCGGCGTTCGACCGTGTACTGGTCAGCGCACCACCCCGCGCTTTCTTAGCGAGAAAAGTTCGCGAGCAGATCCCGGCGCTTAGTGCTTCGGCTTCTGGAGGACGGTGCCAGGCTCGCTCGCGTCGACCGACCACTTGAAGTTGTCGATGAGCGCGAGCGAATCGTAGAAGCCGTCGCTGGTATCCCAGATCGCGAGGCGCAGCGTGATGACCTCGCCGCCGACCACGTTACCCGTGGTGGTGAGCCAACCGGTGCCGCCGCCGAGCTGGTTGTTCGCGCCGCAGAAGCCCGCGTCACCCGCGAACTTCGGTCCCGGGTTGACGGTATCCATGCCGGTCCCGACGAGCTCGGCCGCGGTGCCGTTGCAGGCCGTGGTGGCGCCCGCTACCGACGGCGGCGCGCAGCCTGTCGCGCCATCCAGGCACTGCGTGAACAGCCCGGTGTCACCCGCCGCGAGGTTGACGCCGATCGGGAACACGGTACCCGCACCGTTCGTGTAGAACGCGAGGTTCTTGTCGGCAGGGTTGGCGGGGGTGCCGGCGTACGTCGAGTCGAGCAGCGCGACGAAGAAGTCGTTGAACGGGCTGCAGGTCCACTCGGGATACTCGGAGCTCATGAAGTTCATCGAGAACGAGAAGCTCTTCGCGTTGGTCGGCGTGCGGATCCGTAGCGTCAGCATCACCGGATCGATCGCGGTGGTGCCGGCGTTGAGCTCCGGGCAACCGGGCGAGTTCGGCAAGGTGCCGCCGTTTGCAGCGATGTAGTCGGTCGGAAATCCGCTCGCTCCCCCCATCGCGTTGGCGAGCTGGAAGTCTTGGAACGCCGGGCTCGCTTGATTCGGAGCCGCCGCGGCGCCCGTCGACAACACGGTGAACGCGCCGCCGCTCTGGACCACCGTCGATCCGAACGCCGGGCGAATCGATCGCTGATCGGCGAGCGGAGCGCCGCTGCCGTCGGCAGTCGTGAACGTCGCTGAAATGACGCCCCACTTGGAATCGCCCGCGTTCTCCGTCGTGGTCTGGCAGAGATCTATCGCGGCCGCGTAGTCCAGCCCGTTGGCCGAGTTGCTGGTCAGGGCGGCATCGCAGTTCGCGGCGAGGATGTTGTCGATCTGGCCGTCGCAAT